>DTRI01000120.1 GCA_012966015.1 Flavobacteriales bacterium
ATTGGTAGCATCAATCGTAACATTATAAACTCCATCCGTAGCATAGCTGATCGTACCTGGAATTTCATTTACTGAACTCGCGGGCGATCCTCCAACAAACCCCCAATTATAGCTTGTGATAAAACCAGAACATGAATCATATATTGCTGAAGGCGTAATAGATGCCGAATCACAAAAATCCGGGATCGCGCTAGCGGTTACTTGCGGAGGTGCTTTCACATTAATAGTGTCAGAAAATGCAATAGAATTACATTTATTAATTACCTGAAGGCTAACTACATACTGACCTGGATTGTTTATTGAAAATGATGGGTGTACAGAACCTGGATTAGTGCCATTGATGAAGCTCCATGAAGAAGGATAACCACAACTGGGAACAAGCAGTTGAACATCCCAGGTATATGCAGCAGCAACACAATCAGTTAACGAATTTGAAGTATTTGCAGCATTGACTTCTAACGGCACACAACCAGAGGTGGTATCTAAATCAAAAGAAGCAATAGGCTCAGGTACAATGCAGACCTTTTTTGTCAGCGTATCAGGGCCGCAAATGTTTTCAATGATCATTGAAATAAAATACTCTCCCTCTACAGTAAAAAGCACATCAATAACAGAAGAACCCCAGGTACTAGGATTATTACTAGGGTTAGGATTTCCTAAAGATCCAGTTTGTAAACTCCAGCCTATACCGGGGCTAATTTCCCAGTGACGCTTTGAAGTAGAATCGCATATATAATCGATATGATCAAGAACTACAGACATACCATCAGCGGAAGAATCTGAAAATAAAATATTGGAATTGACACAAACAACTGAATCTGGTGATATTGAAAAATCTGCAGTTGGAGCAATTGACGTAGTGATTGGTTGAACTGTTTGATCTGAATATCCACATGGATTTTCAGCCCTCATACTCAAATAATATACATTAGGAGAATTACCCCCCACCGCTCCACAAGATGATGTAGTGTATATATGAGTATAAGTAGTTGGGGGTGGATGTTGAAAAACTACAGGAGGGTCACCAGAATTATTGGTTATTGTATACGTAGTACCAGACTGATTAATGCTCGTATTTGTAATATCAACGGTTATACTGTCAGGAATACAAATCCCAGTTGTATTACCTGGCTGTGGAAACCCAACTGGTGGGCTGGAACCATTAAAGACACTGATTGTAGAATCAGCAATACAACCATTTTGTCCTTCCACAGTGAGGATTATTGTGAAGAAACCTACACCGGTATAAAGATGAGTAGTTCCAGTTAATGGCATCGTAGGAGATGAATAAGCAGTTGACCCATCACCCCAATCAATTGTATAATTGACATTCGTTGAGATTGTGGTTGAAGTATTATCTACAATTAGATTAAAATCTGTATTCGGCACATCACACCCCGTAAAAGGAGCATTAGGTAAACTCGAAGTATAATCGCTAATTGACGCATCAGGTATGAACAAAACGCTAATATTCTGAGAAACAGAATTTGAACAACCATTACCTCCCGTGTAAGCATATGTAATTAAATGGGTTCCAACACCTGCGGAGCTAGGGTCAAAAATACCCGCGCTCACTCCTGTTCCGGAATAAGTGCCCCCGGCAGGTAGCCCCCCACTTAGCGCGAAAGGGGTTGCATTCTCACACACGTCCGCCAGTGAATCCAGGCTTACCGCTGGTAAGCTAAGCACGTTAATAGAGGCATAAGCAGTATCAGAACAGCCTGCTGAATCCCTGGCATATCCCAGCTGATGTACACCCGCACCAGCAACGCCTGGATCAAAGTTGCCTCCCGATACCCCAGGGCCAAAATACGTCCCGCCTCCAGGCGTGCCATTTGACAATACAAAAGGGCTGGTATTTAGGCAAACATCAGAGAAAGCACTGAGATTAACAGAGGGTAATTCAAGAACATCAAAGCTAGCTGAAGCAGAATCAACACAGCCCAAACTGTCAGTAAAAGTGTACCCAATTGTCTGAGTACCAGTACCCGTTATCAATGGATCAAAATTACCGCCACTTACTCCCGGGCCAAAATATATACCTCCAATAGGAGTCCCACCAGTCAGCGCTATCGATCCATTATTCAAACATATATCTGAAAATGGATCCAGAATGACGGAACATTGACAATTTGCAGTTTTATTGAATATTACAATAAAAAGCACGAAAAAAAATATATAGGAGAAAGGTCTCACGTTCTGATGAGTCTTAGGATCTATTATGCAAACAAGAACCATAAGCTATTGTTATTGGAAGTCGTAAGCATAATACTAGTCTTCCAATTATATGCCAAGTACCATAACGTGCTGACAAACAGGGTGATGGTGATAAAGGCAGTAGTGTCAATTATCAAATTGCAACACAGTTTCCCAAAATGGGAAATTGTCTCTGGTTCTATTTAAAATAGATATAGTGAAACAAAGCCGCTTAACCGAATGAATTTACTGGCTGTATTGTCTGCTTAAAGACAGTTCACTAATTAATCAAATAGTTGCTTAGGATTATGCCCCTAATGACAATGACTTTGTTTTTCAAAGCTGAAAGAGGAAGAGTTAGAATAAATCCTTGAATCTCAACACCAACACGCTACTTAGAGCCCAGGTGTTGAAAAATATAAGCAAACATGCTTTGCCTTATTCTTCTATCTGTACATCGGGAAACCCCCTTACAATATGAGAAGGAAAAAATATGGCCTGAAGGTTGAGAATCCTATGGATGTTGATAACACCTGCCATTAGAGCTGGTTGTCATCCTTTTACACCTCTTTCCAGCCTGTGTAATTCCTGCGCATCGTACAGAAGCTGAACCATTAGCGGGCTGAGCCGTTGCGTTATTTCCAGCTTGACCAACATGATTGTGACAGTACCCAGAACTGTTTTTAGTAGTGCTTTTACATCTTACCCCTGTTGAACTTGCGGTGCCCTTACACTGTTGAGCGATGGAATTTGCAGCTCCGGAGCCACGCACGTCAGCACCTTTGTGGGAGCGGGTGCCCGTGGGTACAAAGGACCATTTGGAGTAGTCTTTAGAGGCTTCTAGCTTCTGCTCTTCATCATCGGGCAGCTGGGGGTAAAAGTCAATTCCTGTTAACGACTCCACGAAGTCAATCGACACCACGTATTCCGAGAGCGTCTTAGCCCCCTTCTCATTCGGCAGCACCAATGCAATAGCCTTTACTTCGGGTGGAGTGTAGTCAAGAATCACCTTGTAGTAATATCCAGGAACAGAAACACCACTGGCGCCAATCTCCCCTAGGAAGTCCGCAAAAACAGGTCCGGTAACTACATAGATACTTTCATTCTCTACCGCCCAGGTGCGTACTTGTTTTTCCAGCTTTGACCAAATACCGCGATTAAATGAAGCGGATTGAGGAGACATATTGCTTAAGTAAAAGCTCTCACTCATTGCAGTATGAGACATCTTCATGTCCGCAGCTGGAGCGAGGTGCCCTCTATCATATCCAGATTCTTTGTAATCTGATAATTGTGCCGATTGAGTTTTAACCAAAGGATCTGGCCTGAAATCATTTGTTCTCGTGATAACGCCAGCAACCTCCGCTTTGGTTAACTCATAAGCCACCCACTCCGCTTGCTCGTGTTTTTCGGAGTAGGAAAGGGTAAAATATTGATGTTCTATTATTTGTCCTGTTGTAGAGGTGGGTAAATAAACACTTAGCTGTGAGAAGCATTGAATTGCAAGAATTACAAATACAACTGAGAGTAAGAATTTCCTATTCAAGTACATTTTAATCAATTTGCATATATGCTTAAAGATGGCAGTCCTTCGAAATGAATGCTTTTCAAATATATTATTTTTTGGCACCTTTATTCTCCGTATTCTACCTAAAGACTACTTACACAGCATGCAGCCAATTGTTCCGGAAATTGTTCATTGCCCCAACTGCTTCGTCCGCAGAGATCTACCGCAATCTCGGTGATTTTGAAAAGGAGCATGAAGCGCCTTTTCGCGTTAGCTGGGGTGGTTAA
>DTRI01000121.1 GCA_012966015.1 Flavobacteriales bacterium
CTTCTGCGGCTTCGACCGTGCGGGAAAACTGAGCGACATACAGCCTAACAATCCTTTCAAGTTCCCTGCTGGGAAGCAGCTGAAGAAGGTTGCGATCTTGAATCACCGGAATGGGAAGTCCCGGAGGGAGTTCCATATGCCCAGATGCGGGCTTGGGCTTGCCGCGTGAATTAAACTTGGTTGGGCTGTGAGGTGTCTCGACGGTTGTAATCTTGTGATCTAAAATAAGATCGATAATCGCCTTTTGGTTTTTTCTCTTAATCCCCGCTTTAACAACATCATGAAGGTAGACCCCGCTGTGGACCCTTAACCTGGTTGGCGAGGCGAGCCCCGACGCGTGACTGCCTCGATGCGGATATCCGGGCAAAGGCAGACCACCCACTTCTTTACTAATATTGTGAGCAATAATCAGATTGATAAGCATGTCTCTTCGACCCGGCTCTCCGGCCTTCCTCCAGTAGTTCGAGGTGTGTGCAGCAAAGTCTTTCTCCAGGTCCGTTTCTCCAATTGTTACGGCGGCGTTGATCCCTCTCGTAAGGGCAGCCTGTCTGGCTTTCAAAGACGTAGAGGGAACGAAGGTTCCGCTGCCGGGTGGATCCTCCCATCCAATTCTATTAGACCCGGGCGGAGGATCGTCGGGCAAACTTGGCATATTACCCGCTGCAGCGTTATAGCCGCCAGGAACAAACTTTGTAGTAGAAAATGGAATAGTTTTTTCAGCAGCGGATATAATAATTGGATAGTACCACTTTCCGTCGTCTTTTAGTTTATAGGTTTTTTCTCTACGTTGTTCGTTTCTCTCCCAGCGGCTACTAGTCCTCCCGAAAAGGTCGCCAACTATACTACCATTATCGTTGCTTAAGAAACAAACTCTATATCCAAACTTCCAGCTCTTGAAATGGTGAGTTGCTTTTGCTTGTTTGTTAGAGAAATTCCCAAGATCAATATTATCCCAGTAGTTTTGCCACAACTTCAAGTTGACGACACCCCTGTATTTATCATCTCTACTAAGGTACTTATTGCCAGTCTTGTCCTCGACACGCACATATCTTTCAATAAAGAACAGCCCATCACTAATCCGGCTTTCATACTCACCGAAACGCTTAGTGTCACTTACTCCGCTGCTATTTACGCTGGTTGGAACGTCCAATACGGGCATAGCATCTAATATGCCATTATCTGATTCGGGTGAATTTAATATATCACCAACAATCTTGGAAACTTCGGGAATTTGTTCTCTCGCAATAACCTCAATCGCGGCTTTTATTGAAACCTTTTGTCCAACTGAAATCGGCGTGCCGTTGGGAAGCTGAAGAGTTTCTCCACGACGGACTCTCCTTTCTATCAATTGAACAGTTCTATCTGAAAAAACATCATAAAAAGATTTCGAAGCAGGCATGTTGTTGAAAACCATGTTATATTTCAGATTATTACGCACAACCGCAACTAAAAATTTGACAACTGCCGGGTCTCTAAATGCTTCTTGTATGTTATACTCACTAAAAACAAACATGCCCTTAATCACAACTTCAATAATGTGTACACGAACAATCAAATTAATAATTGACGCGAGCAGGCTTAGTTCTAGCGGACCGGGTCCGTCTTCGCCCGTATCAGCATCCTCTTCGCAAGAAGCGGACATATATTCCCTCATCACATCGTCTTTGGCATCATCAGGATCAAGCAAACCTTTTCGCTTGGCATTCGGCTTGGGCGGTGGACAGTGCGGAGGTCGATCTTCGGGGGTCCAGTCCAAAGCTTTGATGTTTGATCTTATAAAATACTTAGAATCTCCGACAACGCGGGCGACATCTTTTACCTTAGTCCAGTGTATGTCGGGATTACTGCTTCCAAACTTAGAATGAATCTTGGACTTTAGTGCGCGGGGAAGCGAAGTGTCTGCATCTGCCGAAAGCTTATCAACCAAAAACGTTGACAATGGGCTGGTACCAGCATCTGCACCGGTTCTATTTGAAGTGCCTTGGTTAACCGAAGATCTAAAAGCTGATTGTCGTGGTGATGGCGATATTCCTGCAGCAGTTAACAAATTTTCAGTGACTCCCAAATAACTTTTAAGCTCTGCCTCCGCACCAGCAAGGGTAGTTTCTTGCACATCATCCAGCCCCTGCTTTAATGTCGGAAGCACCAACTGTGAAGCGCCTGTCTTTTCAGAATCTCCAAACTCGGGGATGCCAAGAGACATCTTCGGTAAACGATAAACCATGTGATGAGGCATCGCCGGTAACCGCTCTAGCCCCTTCATTTTATTAATAAATGCACCCAAAGGATGGTTGGGCGGAGGATCTTGAATATTGGGAGCAGAGCCAATCTTGTTTCTTCCTAACCAAAGATTATAAAATGGATTTCTATATTTGTTGCCAGATTTTCTCATCCATCTCGGTACACCGCCTTGACTTTCTGACGCTTTGGGGTTCGAGGCATCCCAAGAGCCCTTCGGGTCGCGTCCGTCTATCCTATCATACCCATATTGTTTAGCCTTGTTGATTTTATATCTTAATTCATCGCGGCTGATATTCCCCTTGTCTCTCAAATAATGATCTGCTCCTGGTCCAATTGAATATGCTGGAAATATCTCATACGGCATGTCTATCGGATTGTCTCCCATACCCATAAGTCCAAAATGACCCTTTCCCGAAGCCAACAACATTGGCACATAGGCGTCGATATCATTTTGAAACGCCGAGATCGCAATTCCAAGCATAGAGTCTACCATTCTATCATTGGCTTTCACCATAAAGGGCGGGTCTCTTGGTACAATACCGTTGGGATTACATGGAGATTGAATTAGGTTTTCTGGCAAAACATTTGATAATATATTTGGACTCTCAAGAAGCTTCATTAACTCGTCAAATGAATCTTTCTGTCGGCAGCGTGCCTTATCAAGTAATGTTGCGCACTCCTCTTTAGACAGCCCCTTCTTTTCTAAAAGTGCACATCGTAATGCGTCCCGCTCTTCAGTTGAACACACGCTTAAGTTAAGCTGTGAATCTTCGGCTAATGTGGCAATCTCCTTACACAGAGCTTGCATTTGCGCCTGATTTCCGACTGCTTGAAAAAAGCCCCTGATCGTTTCCTGGTCCGACAGGTGCCCGCGCAGATCTCCATACTGGCTTGAAATTATTCCCTCAACTATTCTTAACGCTAGAGGCGAAGGGTTACCAGACAACAGGGAACAAAGCTCTAGTGGAGATAAGCAGTTGCCAATATCTCCAAATAAGCCAGCCCCGGGTGGTCCGTCGATTGCGCCACTGTCGGGTCCACCTTTCGCGCCTCCAGCGCCAGACTTGGTAGACTTCATTGCCTCCGGTGGAATTCCAAAGTTTTTAAGAGCATTTTCCATTGCAGGGTTGATGCCGAGGCTGTCACTTATTGGAGAGTCGCTAGCCGGTCCTCCTTCAATATTCCCTTGATTAATACACATTTCCAAAAGCATCTGCAAGAGCATCAGCACAATCTGGATTAATGCCTCCAAAAGCATCTGCAAAATCATCTCGCCAATTTCCTTAAGCAGCGGACCCATTAAGTCACCTATGTTTATTTTAGGGAACTTCGGCTTGCGTGGGGCTTTTGGAATACCATCGCACGGATTCGGAATTGCAGGAATTGCTGGTATCGGCAGCATGATATCGAGCCCAGGAATTGCTGCCTTGGCTTCTAAAACCACGCCAGGCAGCGTGGGCGGGCTAAATGTTGGTGGAGGTGGGCACGACATCCCCATCAGCGCATCTATAGATGGAAGCTGATCAAATGGAATTCCTGTCTGTGCTGCCAAGCACTCAAGTGCCAACTTAATAAGATTTTCAATTCCATATTTATCTAAAACTTCTGAATACAGATCTTCAATTGCATGAATTCGATTCATCAATGCATCTAAATCTTGCGTGATGCTATCGGCAACATTATATTTGGTGTTGTTGCTATCTTTTCTAATTTTCTCTTTAACCCCG
>DTRI01000122.1 GCA_012966015.1 Flavobacteriales bacterium
AATTGTCTATACATTATTATATCAAACATAGTTGATTACCCTAGAGTTGTCTCCATGATAAAGTGCTAACGATTATCATGGAGAGAAAATGAGTCCCAGCATTCAAATCAAAAAGCATCATAGTATAAAAGAACTCACTTTTGCCTTTCAAACGGAAAAGGATGCTTCAATCGCAAGACATATTCAAATCGTTCTTCTAATCAAAGAAGGACGTAGCACTCGAGAAGTGACTGGGATCACCAAATTCTCAGCGGATACGATTTATCGCGTCTGTAAACGATACAATGAAAACAGGATAGAGGGTTTGGGTGACCTTCGACGGTATAATCAAGGCAAGGAGTCAACACTGACTCATGAAGAGAAGATGGACATAAAAAAAAACTTAAGGACCGTCCTGCCGACAATGGTTTTTGGTCTGGACCTAAGCTCACAAGATGGCTAGGAAAACGTTTTTCAACGAGGATATTTGGTATTCAATATGGCTATCGACTTCTCAAGGAACTGGGACTAAGATTCCGAACACTTCGCCCTTTCAATGTGAAGCAAGACAAAGAAAAACAAGAACAGTTTAAGAGAGAATTACCAGATAAAATGATCAAATTGAAAGCGAAGCATGGTGTTTCACCGAGGGTCTTCACTATGGATGAGCATCGGATGGGACTCCATCCTATTTTGCGAAAACAATGGGTATTTCCAGGACAATGTGGGGTTCCTACAACCTTCCAATATAATTGGCTGTGGGTTTATGGTTTTGTTGAGCCAAATACAGGAGAGAATCATCACTATTTACTCCCTCATTTAGACACCTATGGTTTCAATAAGGCCTTATTGCTCTTTGCAAAAGCTACACAAGCGAGTGAGAAGAACCCGATTTTGCTCATTTTGGATCGAGCTCGTTCCCATATTGCGAAAAGAGTGAAGCTTCCCAAAGGAGTTGAGCTTCATTTTTTACCTCCCTACTCTCCAGAATTACAGCCAGCAGAACGGCTATGGCCTCTACTCAATGAGTGCATCAGCAATCGTTTGGTTTCAACACAGAATTGGAGCGACTTGTCATCGATAGATGTAAATGGATGATGCAAGAAGGAAAAGATTTGATTCGAGGGCTGACAAGATTTCATTGGTGGCCTACACAGGCATGATTAACTATGTTTGATATTATTTAACTATTCTGTAGGGAGAGATATATCCATAAGCGTACACTCACAGACCCACTCGCTCCGGGGTGGTGAAAATATAGTTTTAAACTAAGTTTTAAAGGTTGCCGCCTTTATTCTACCTGCAAAGGATAGAATAAAGGCGAACCGCTGATAAGGCAACAATAAAAACACCCTTGATCAGCCCAAAACAACCGGAGAAAATATGTCTTATGATTCTGTAAATGTCAACTTTAAAAAACGAGATTTCCAAAGAATGCCTGATTGTACAAGTGAAGGGATTCTATTGTTACGACTCCTCGCTCAAAATGGATATCTCAGTAAGATCGAAAAAGAGCTGAAAATCCGTAGAAGAGGAGGATTTGGCGGATTTGATATCTTTCTCTTTCTTTTGTACTATTTTACCTCAAATCCACATTGTGGAATCAGTACTTTCGAGGAAAAGATAAAACTTTATATGGAACCACTTGCCGCTATTGCTGGAAGAAGCAAACTACCTGCTTCATCGTCTATCTTTCGGGCGCTTCACGCTGTTGAAACCGATTACATCAGAGCCATCAGCACAAAAATGTTGGTGGAGTATAGTGGAATATTGGAGGTCATGAAACATCCACAATGCCAAACTTTTGATGCAAATGGACAAAATTGGCAGATTTTTGATTTTGATCCAACTGTGACAACACTACGACAACGGGCATTACCTGTTGGCAAAGACCTGCCGGAGCCAAAGAGACTCACCGAACAAATGAAAGCGGGATATTCAGGAAGAAAACGAGGGGAGCTACAATTTCGACGAGCAACTCTTCAGCATTCCGGCTCCAGCGGTTGGTTATCAATCTGCAATGAACCAGGAAATGGAAAACCTCGACAGGAAATCGCTCAAGCGCTTAAAGTCATCAAATATTGTTGTCAGCTGTTAAAACATCCCCTGAAGCGTGCTCTTATCCGTTGTGATGGTGAATTTGGGGGTGTACCTTCTCTGGCCGCGTTTATTCAAGCGGAGATCCCTTTTATTACTCGATTGACCCGACCTTCCTTTTTTCAAGACCCTGCTTTCCTTCAGCAGATCTTTACAGCAAAATGGAAATTGGTTCCTGATTCTGGTAGTGGTCCTCGTCGTTTTGCTGCGGATCTGGGATGGATGAAGATCGCTCCTGGAGCAAAGACAAAGCAAGCGAATGGACAGCCTTATGAGCCTGTTGAAGTCCGAGTTGTTATCAGCCGTTTTCGTCCTCAGGGCCAATCGAATCGCGGAGTGATGCTCGGCAAATGGCAATATGAACTCTTCTCGACTTGTACCACCGCACAAGCATGGCCAGCAGAGCAGGTCATTGTGAACTATTTTGGTCGTACCACACAGGAAAATCGCTTCTCTCAGGAAGACCGAGAACTTGGTCTGGATCGCATTTTTTGTTATCAGCTTCCTGGCCAGGAGTTCGCTTCACTGATTGGGCTGCTGGTTTGGAATATACGTGTTGCATTGGGCTTTTCCCTGGAGCCTCCAGCTGATGATAAGCCGATTCAACCCCCCTATTCTTCAACTATTGTTCCATTGTTGGATAAAAATCCCCACCGTAAAAAAAGCACTTGTTCCTCATCGACTCCTTCTGATGTTCAAGTTCCAACAATCGTTTCATCACAGAAATCTCATGAGAAGAACCAACTACTCTGTGATGCGGAGAAGGAATTGATCGTTTCTTTAGATACTTTAGATTGGCCAAATCTTCTCGCTCGTCGTGACAAATGGAGCTGGCAAGCAACACAAGGTGGTTTGCATTGTCCTATGGGTCAATCTTTTTTATTGAATGATGTGAGCTATGAATCAAGCCGAGAATGCTACAAGCTCCGTTTCTGTGGAACGGTTAATGGTTGTATGAATTGTGTACTCCGTCCAACATGTTTTCGCACGAAGAATATCCACAGCAAAAAAAAGGTGACCTTCAATATCCCCAGCTCCATTGCACTTCCCATGAAATCTCAGCTTTGTTCTGTTCAATTATTGCGAATGAAATGTAAACGCCCAGCCCAACGCATCTCTTCAAGGCCCTCTATTCCCTCTTCCCCTTCCTTCCACTTTCAGGCTGTTCTTCCCAATGGCCCTTATGCCATACATGACTCTCTTTTCCTGCCCGCTACAGCCCGTAAACTCTTCTGCTCTTCATTGTATCACACAACAATATTTATTGATCTTCAGGTCGCTGAATCTCCTTCTCCTTCTCCGAAATTGATCGCCTCCAGTGTTGAAGCCAGACAACGAAAACGGCTTACTTGGACGCAAAACAGACAGCGTTATGCATTGCCAGAAGGTTCAATGATTCAAATGACGATTGAGGGTGGTGAAAAGCTCTCTTCTTTACTTCAAACAGAAGCACCACCATTATTGAATACTGGATGATTGCACTTCCTGATTCCCGGTGATCGGCCAAGTGGGTTGCAAGGGGAGTAAAAAGCAAATCGAAAGCTTTCCAGAGGAGAGACCGTACAGCTTTGTCTTCAAAGTGAGAATTTCCTGTATGACTGCGAATAATGATGGTATTTTTGACCAAAGAACAAAGATTTGATGACCAGGTCAATTTTACGATGATAAAAATGAGAAAAAATGCCTGCTATTAAACTCTATCCTCACCACCCCGGAGTGAGTGGGAATTCTATCCCCCTTTTTTCAATAACAAATTATACCACCACAAAAAGATCCCCTTAATTTTTCCTTCTAGAATTGCCTGTCCTCCCTCCTGTAATATCATCGCTGGAATTCAGAGTGAGGTATAATGGGGATGCGGAAAAACGGGGATAGAATTGCC
>DTRI01000123.1 GCA_012966015.1 Flavobacteriales bacterium
TGTCCTAAACCTAAGACTAAGGGAAAACACAAAACTGCAAGAAATGTTGTTACTTTCACCATTTTGACCTCTTTCAAAAAGTGGATAGATAATTTCAGTATATCCTAACTTTAGATCTTTTTTATAAAAAAACGGAAAAGTGCGTAAAGACCTAAAAAGATATATTATCCGAAGAAGTAATGAATAGCTACTCTATCAAATTGTATTTCAGGTACCTAAAGTGCAAATAGCCAAATTGGGGGAAGTTTGTTGAACGTGGCTGGCGGGCGTTTCAACACTATTGGAGTGTCTCAGTAAAAGAGGCAGGTCAATCTTATAATGCAGGCAAAATAAAACCACTAGAATCTGCGTTTTCTTGAAAAAGGGAGGACAGAAGCAAAAGGTAAGATCAACAAGTTGACACCGGTGAACACCAACCTACTTGGGGAAGGATAGCTTTATGATATTAGCAGGCTACTATCAGCACAAAAAAAGCCCCGTAGTAACCAGTCTCTACTACGGAGCTCCATTCAATTCCACTATGGTTCGGTTAGCATCATCCGACATATGTTCTTAATATCATTTTCCCTCGTTCGTTTAATGCAATCATTGAAAAGCTCTATAGCCAACTCACGCTTGCCAGCCTTTTGAAGAATTAACCCTAAAATAAACCTAGCATCTACCGAAAAAACACCAATAATTGCTTTGAGTGTATCAATATCTTCCTGAATCGGTTTGTTAACAATTTGGGGGTCAGCATAGGGAGACCAATTAGGCGAATGAAGTTTCTCTTTGACATAATTAAGTGCCGTTTGGTAACAGTTACATCGTTGTCTATATGACCGAAATCCGTGTTCTCTCTTAGCAAGAGATTCATCTTGCTCAAGTTTGGATACAAATCTATGAAATTCTTCTTCCAAGTATTCCGCCGTGTCATCTTGCCATACGACAATTTGGTTCTGTTGTGCACAAGGGTATTGATCGCCAACTTCCAATCCCAACCATTGCAACCAAAACTCGCTTGCAGTTGAAATTGCATCTTTAGTAGTCGGTTTAAAGACCAAAAATGGGGACTGAGAAAAATAAGCAAGATCGATTGGGCCAGTGTTGACTGTCATATTGAGATAAGCTTGCCTATAAAGTGCCGTTCGAAATAGAAGATTTATGCTGGCTAACTCACAATGCTCAAAATCACTCAAGACGTTGTTTGCCTGCCAAACTTTGCTGGTATCTGGAATAATGATAACTTTATATTTTTGCGGATCTAACTGTTGAAGAAAAGTTCTCCATTCAGAATAATTCGTATTTCTGGCTGGGGAATCATCTACATCTCGAATTGTCACCGTAATTAATTTCTGTGGTATGACTCGACCAGCTAAATATGATTCAACCATCCGCGTGTACTCAGGAGTTTCTTTGATCGTAGCTATCTTTTCACCCCTTATATAGGCAGCTATAATTCCTCTGTGGGAATAGTCCCCCACGGGAGAATCAAGTGAGTATGATCTAGGAAACACATTACTTTTTGACCTTTTCAAAAAATAAATTGCTTCATCTCTACTTTTCAACCATATGATCTGTTTACACGACTCCAAAAGATAACAAGCTAGCATAACAATGTTCCTCATCCAAGCGTAGCGTTCCGATATACTGCGTGGATGCTGCGTATCATCGCGGAAACCGTCTTTCGGTCCAGGAACAAATACAAAGCAAATATTATCTAATTCATATCGTCTACGATGCAATTCCGAAAGTTGCAGAAAGGGCAAAAAGTCATATGTTGGTGGTGAAACGGCTAAATCGTAGAAACAGTATAGTGTTTTGTCTATCATTAAAAAATCCTTAGGACTTACGCAAGAATCATGGCAATAGAAGGTGAAAGAAGTTGTTGATGACGATAATCGTCAAGTAGCAAGCTTGAGTTGATAGATGGTCTGATCCGTCTGACGAACGACCTGATTGAGACCAATCCAGACTAACATCGCACAACCGATACGATCTCTCGAGCAGAATGTAATTCGACTAAAGAGTCTAATCTTCATATTTCTGCTTACATTTGCTATTATCCTAAAAGCTTACGTCCATGAACTAAGGATTAGACAATCTAAATCCTTCCTCCAGCAACGGGTTTTGCCTCTTCAGACTCCAACGGCTATTGAGACCTAAACTCACCTTTAAGCACTCCGTTCAAGGCCATAGTAACCTTTTCTTCTAGTTTTGCCGTAAGATGAGGCATGTTGAGTAATCTTAGAAGAGCCGTTAATGCACAAACGGCTATAACACGTTTTGGAGACGCGAGTCCCTCCCAACCCATCACTTCCATAACGCGGTCAAGTTCTCGTTGGGCTGCCTCATCGAAGTTTTCTAAAGCAAATGCAACTTTAGGATCTAAGGGAATAAAATAGTCTGGAATTTCGATTTCCTCACCTGTAACAGGATGTTTCCAACTAACAGTAGCCAGTTTGTATTTGCTAGCACTGTACATTGGAGCACCCGGAAGAGCTAAGAGTTGCCTAGCTAAACCGATATCACATCCCTTAATGACATAATCAATCGCGATTGCCACGGTTTCTATAAGTTCTTTAGGAGTGTACTCTGGAATTCCCAAGATAATATTAATTTGTGGAACCATTCCAATGTCCAACATCGCATCAATCACATTTCTGCAGTCTTTCGAGGTAATACCCATTTTATTTATAGAAGGAGCTTTTAACATATTATCACTGAAAGTTTCAACGCCCAAACCACAACTTAACCATCCAGCATCAGTCATAAGTTGGATTAACTCTCTGTCGACCTCCTTTTTGCTCTTCAAAAAACATGCGACACGAGTTTGACAAGAGAAACGAACATCTTTGGCAATCTTACCTAAAGCTTTATACTCAAGGACAAGATTGCAGAACTCGCGAATTCTATTCACACCTTGTTTAGTCCCTACCAGCAAGTCATCATCACTAAACAGAAAACTTCTTGCGCCATACTTTTCCGTATAATGAAGGGTGAGTGCTCCCAGTTCTGGAGCTGATAACTGAATAATTTTCATTTTTCCTTTTGAAAATATGACAGTTTCATGATTTTCATGGGTAGCCATTAGCTCATCATTTTCTAAGATAGATTCCGTTAGAAACGATTGAGAGTTACAAAATCCACACCGCCTAGGACAATGGCTGGTACTATAAATTCGAACGTTTTCGAAGATAAACTCAGATCCTCCTAGCTGCTGATTAGCAGATCGATATCGGAGCAAATCCCAAAAATCATGATACGGCATCTCATAACTCATTGGTAATTCGTAAAAAAGTTCACGAAATGAATCTTGAGTGACAAGTTTTGAGGGAACATATAACATTCTCCCTTTTAGATCACGATAAGCAATACCTGGTATCCCTTTAACAATGTCTGAAAAGTGTTTTCCTGTCTTACTAGGTTTTGGTTTAGTCAGCATACGATGGCAAAATTCATAAAGAGAGGCCTCCGCAAACCCTAAGAATATCAGATCAATACCTAAATTGAGCCATTGCTCATGATTAAGAGCAGCCGCTTGCCCCCCAGCGACAAAAATTGGACGGCCCTCACATCTTCCAGTTAACGAACGTAAGCGCCAAATTAGATTCAAATCTTCCACCATCTTCTGCTCACCGAGCACCTTGTCGTGCGAAACACTAATACCGATAATATCATAGAAACCTTGACTGATCCTTTCCGTGAAATATTCTTCCCCTTTTTCTGTCCAATTATTTTGTTCTAAATCACGATCGTATAAATCACATGGTATTCCTTTCTTTATCAAGTAATTATATAGTTGGTAAACACCAAAGTGGGGTGCCAAATTAAACCCTAAACCACTACACGCAGTTATTAGCAAAACACGCCCATTTACTACATTACAACCTGCCTCAGAATCCAACCGATTATCAGACATGATTACCTTCTCATCTTTTACGTTTTTATGTTAGTTAATGCAGACAAATATAATGTTAACTTAAATAATATTTAGACATCCATCATTATAATATTCTGTGCTTTCCGTACAAAATATACGATGAAATGGCACCCACAATATAAGCGAGAGTTTTGCTATAGAAATATGACATGTACTACATTAAAGCTTATTATTCCCATGGCATTTTAGCTCTCGAACTCACGAATATATATCCCTCCTTTGTAATTAAGTGGAAGTTGTTCAACAGAATTCGCTTTTTGCCAATTAATTTTCTGAGAAAAAATATTTAAATCATTTTGTTGGAAGAAATCGAATATAACCTCTCGATCCTTCATAGAATGCAGTTCAATAAAAGTATCACACGAATTCCATATTTGGAGAGAAATCAATGGAACGATATCCTTCTCTGCTCCTTCAACGTTAATTTTCATTAGGTCTGGCTTGATTGATAGATCTTCAAACAAAATGGTTTCAACTGAAAAGAAATCAGCTTCTCCATAGTATGTTCTCCTACCCGCTAGATGATTGGCCGTTGTATTTCCTTTGACACGAACAAAGTTCGCCAACCCCCTAGAGTCGGAAACAGCTTTTTGGATAACTTGGATATTGTTCAAACCGTTTTTTCTGATAATCTCTTTAAAAATGTCAATACAAGCAAGATCAGGTTCTACCGCTACCACATCATAACCGAGTGAAGCCATCACTAAAGAATCTATGCCTATATTGGCACCCAAATCAACTGATGACTTGTATCTGTTTCTATTAATTTCATAGAATTTGTATAGAATCATTTGCCCTAGGTCAAAAAAATTTAAACTATTAATATTACCTAAACTAACTCTCGGCCAGAAAATTTCCACTTCTCCAAAACTAATGCTTTCTTGGTTTAAGTTCTGGAAGTATGACTTGAAATACTGATCTATACTTTGGTATATTTCGTCGCTTGGTTGGTGATGTTCCTTTATTTCTGGTATAAGTTTGAATAACGTATCTACAAGATTCACCATCATTAACAACCAAACATGAACCTACAGTAGTTTAAAGAAGTAACTTGGTTTTCCACGAGAGTAACATGTAGAAACATAGATCTGATTACCTTAAACGGTTCACCGTCAGTATTATTACATGCTATCTGTTTAAAGGTTCTTCTAAAAATTAATTTAGTTTAATCATACCCCGTCTTGCCGTAGGGTCAATTTCAGATTGAAAAACATTCAAAATCAGAGGGAATATGAACGGGTGTTTTATCTGAGTGAGGAAGAATATTGAAGTCGATGCTGAATCGAATATCTTCAGCGTTATTTATGCCGTTGCCATGAATGAGTTGATTGGAGAAAACGATGTAACTACCGACAGAAGCATCAAATCGAACTCCTGTTGTAAGATCGACTCCACCAATAATCTCTTTTGGTGAATAAAGTAGGCCAATTTTGTGTCCTGATGATCCTTTCTTTACAGAACTTTTATCTTCAGATTTAGGTTGAAGTTTAATTTCGGTACTCGGAATAGTGTGGCTTCTAGGAATAAAGTTCAGTGTGTTCCTATAGTTGACATTCTTAATTGGCACCCAAATGGTCATTCCCTGATCAACAATGTGTTTATGTTCTACATCACTATAGAAGCTCTCACGATGATATCCTACATATTCTTGAATTTGTTCTTTGCTTGGTCTGGTTGCTCTAAGAAAAACGCGGGATTGTAACAGAAAAGGGCTTATCATAAACTGGGAAATTATCTTTTTCTCCTGAAATACTAGCTTCTCTGCTATATTAAGAGAGTTTATTTCGTCTTGACATTCAGCTACTATACTCCTATATTCATCTGAGCCCATTAAGCAATAATCAGTGATCGTTTGGTCAAAATGCTCCTCAATAATTCGTTTAATAGACCTTACCAATGAGGTCTGGCAAAAACTCTGAAGACAATAACCCTCTTTCCTATATCGACCACGTATATTACTATTCATAATCTTTCCAAATCTTGGTTCTTATCGTTAAATCAATTCAAGCTGATGGCACCACCGAGAAGAATTGATAAATTGTTCACCATAGGTATCAATCGAAAATAAGCTTCTAACTCCAAAAAGAAATTGATACTGTTCAGGAATGCAGATTTACATTGTTTTTATCGGCGTTGGAAGCTAAATCACAGTTTTGAGTAAAGAATTGATTCAACTTTAACAATAGCTTCAACTATATCCTCAACCTCCTGCCTGCCATAATTTTCGTTCAGATACAGATTAAATGTTTTATCTCTATATTCAATTGCGTTGTTAGTCACGAATGAATCTAAAAGATAAGGTTTAACCCAATGCCATTCGCAAACAATTTCCTTATAATGCGGATTTAAATCAATTCCTTCTGCAAGAAGTGCTTGTGCGAATTCTCGTTTGGAACAGACTATTTGGTCGGTATCAACGGAGATTGGATAAACAAACGGTGAATCTCCACTTGAAATAGGAGATGGATTACAAACCTTTGAGTGTCTTGTAATTGACTCTCTCAGGTCAAATAAGAAATTTAACCTGCTTTTAATGAGATCATCCAATTTTGTAAGTGAACTAAGACCTATAGCACATGATATTTCATCTTGATTTAAATTTAAAGCGGGAAACATGAATACTGTTGGATCACTATGATGGAAATGGGGCTGACCAAACGGCTTTCCTCGATCTGCATATGCGCAAACCAAATTATAAAGTTTCTCGCTTGAGGTAAAAACCAACCCGCCGCATCCCCCAGAGGCTAATGATTTTCGATACATCGTAGAAAAAGCAGATAAATCGCCAAAGGTTCCGACTTTTTTCCCATTGATTCTGGCACCTGGTGCTTGAGAACAGTCTTCAATAACAAAAATCCCTTTTTCTCTTGAAACTTGGATAATTTCATCTATTGTTGACACTGTTTTTCCTGCTATGTGGACGATAATAACAGCTTTTGTTAAATCAGTGATACGTTCTTCAAACTGCGCTGTGTTGGTAACATAAGAATCAGGACAGGAATCAACAATGACAGGAATGAGTTGATTCAGAATAATAGCATTAATTGTTCCAGGGTTGGTCACTGGTGAAACGAGTACATGACTTCCAGGCGGTAGTTGAAGGCTAGCAAGAGAAACAAACAAAGCTGAAGTGCCGCTATTAACCGCGTCAGCGAATCCATTGGTCTCAAGATATTGAACGAAGGCATCAGTATACAAATGCTCATAGTGGCCTTGACTGCCAAAATCCTGGTTTCTACACCGATAATGTGCAAAAACCTGTTTAATAATTTCAAGTTCACGATTGTCAAATGCATTACGAGCAGGCATTAGCTGTGTCCGAACTTTCGAACCTCCATGAATGGCCAATTTGTCCTTCATCGTAGTTACGATCCTTACTTTTTTAACATGTATATAGTTTTACAAGCTGACTCTAATAGAAGGACTTTCCTATCTCGGTACAACTTGAAGATATCCTTACGATAAGTTTTGAGCGTTTTTCAATAGCATTTTTCCCGGTTATTTGCTCAAGCTTCGTTTGGATTTCAAGATCACCATAATACTGTAGGTAATTGATAGTTACTTCGATATCTGACGAGTCTTGCTTAGATGCCTCCAACATTAACAATGCATTCTAAACCACACCTCGTTTCGTGTACGCCGATCTTGAGCGCATGTGAGCTGTGTTTTAAAGCTTTATTCCGCTATTCAAGTCCCAATAGATAATGCTGTATTAAATTAAGCACTAATATGGTTAGGACTTAAGATTAGCACTCTTTTAAAGGCATTATTCGCCTCTTCAGGCCTTTCTCCTTCATACAACCTAACTCCGAGGTCATTATAGTCGATGTCATTAGCCGAACCAACTGATAGATCTTCCATCTCTACCACACTTTTATTTATTTTCGTAGGTGTTGAACAGGTTGAAGTATTGTAATACGTCGACTAGGTGATCATAACCCGTTGTATCGCATATACAAGATGGGAAGGATAATCTTTTTTTATCTATTCAGCTATAAACCAGTAATAATCGCCTTTGTAACCAACATCTAAAAATAATTTTTTCCATTCATCGGTATGCATGTAAGTTAGTCCAGTTAAGTTCCATTGCAACATGTGTTCTTTTTCAAGGTCATGTCGCCATGCATCAACCGTTACAAAGGCATGCTTTTGACTTACTCTCTCAATTTCACGTAAAGCTTGTTTACATTCTTCAATTGGCAGGTTATGGATTGTACTAATTGAAATTACAAGATCAAAGCTACAATCCTCGAAAGGAAGATTATTCGCATTACCAACTTGCAAGAAAGGTTTTATAGCTTCGATTGCATTGTCAATCGCATATTCTGAAATATCAATTCCTGCAACGGTAAGCCTAGGCATCAATTCCTTGAAATCGTAGAGCATGAAACCTTTAGCACAACCGATATCTAGGACATTAGCATCATCAGATAGACTATAATAATCACGAAGTCTTTGCACCGTATCTTGCCAGAACCTTGGATGATAGTTGTATCCACCGTAGCCATACAATCTATCTCCATCGAAAAATTCCCTTCCGAACCTTCGTGCAATTTGGCGATGATCTTCTGTGATAAACTTCGAGCGTTCTTTTATAGGACGCTTCGACCTTGGATAACAGTCCAGCAAATTAACTTCAGCCATTTCTAATTTTATTTCCCTTGTTTTTGGTATCAACTTTAGTCTTTTGAAGAATCTAAATTTTCACAACAGTTTCTCTTTTTCATGGATTTTAAAATTATAAAGTTTCAGGATTTTCGGCAAAATCCTGGCAAATCGAGTAAAAGACATATTAGATTGCATAAGTCAAATAAATAGAAGTTTGGAGATTCTTGAGCCCACGTATTCAATGAATTTAGGTGCCTCTCAGCTATAGAATTCTAGTGAGTTTTACTACTTATGCAAGAGGCCTATTATATGGAAGAAGCGAATTTACTAGTTTCCAAAGAAGCATCAACAGGTCGAGGTTCTTCGAAAGAGAAGTCGCCTATTGAACAGCTCAATCTAAGTTTGCTTGCAAACGCGTTTGAATACTACTCCCATCGAGATGACTATGGTTATCCCTAACCTAAATTCTTTTACAACAATAATGCTTTAACATTATGTGGCAGAAAACAAAATTCGTGCATGGTAGTTACTGACCTCCCTTATGGCACTAGATTGCGTCAAGACACTGTGAATCTCTAGGCTTTATGGAGATATTCTAGTGGTTCTTTCTGGATTTGTTCCCATTCCGTTTCTATCCAACTAATTGTTGATGCCAAACCATCTTCCAGATTAATCTCTGATGACCAACCAAGTTCTTTATGTGCCTTAGTTGAATCTATCACATAAGCAGAATCCTGACCTAAACGTTCACCTGCAATTGTAGATGATTTGGCAAAATCTTTGTCCATTAGTTCACAAATTCGTTTCACAATATCCTTAACAGCATCACCTTTTTCAGGAGAGAGGTGGTAAATTTCACCAGGCTTGCCCTCAAGCATTGCCAACATTTCACCGCGTGACACATCCCGAATATGAATGTAAGACTTGATAGCAGCCCCACCTCCGTGGAGTTGAATTGTTCTACCAGACTTTAAATATATGACTGACCTTGGAATAATTTTGAACAATTGCTGGTGTGCGCCATACACGTTGGTTGCTCGGATCAAGATAAGAGGGAAATCAAAATTCTTGACTAAAGTGAAAAGGAACAAATCTCCAGCTGCTTTAGAAGCCGCATACGGGGTGCTTGGATTCAAAGGTGCGGTCTCAGTCACCATGCCTTTGCAAGAACCATATACTTCCGGTGTGGAAATGTGCACATAGCGTTTGAGATAACGTCGACTCTTCAAAATGTTGGCCAATTCTGAAAGCGCAACCGCATTGGTCTGAAACCATTGACCTGGATTTTCCCAACTTGGGTGAACTTCACTTTGTGCAGCAAAATTTATAATGTATTCAGGCTTAAAGGAGTCGAGTATATCAATCAATTCAGATAAATCCTTGTTAAGATCAACCTGAAAAAAATCAAAATTAGGTGATGAACGCCGCTTATAGACTAGAAAAATCCGCTTTTTTTCGGGAGACCGACTACACCCTACCACATGATTTTCCGGGTCATCTAAAAGAAGGTCAACAAAATCACTGCCCGAAAATGAGTTACTACCAATGACTAAAATCTTACGCAAAATACGCTTTTACCTTTAAAAAAAGATTTTAAAATGGACCAATAAATGTAGAATCAGGAACATCGTACAATATTGAATCATCAGGCTCCAGGATTGACCTATCTACTTCATAGCCAAGCATTTTTTTGACTGCAGTATAGATATGTACGTCCCTTATATACAAGTATTTAGCCAACGCAGGTGATGTTGGTGTTGGACAATCCGAAAGTGCCAAACGTTTAGGTGGAGCTTTAATATATTTAAACGCTTTTTCTACAACGCGTGTAATAACTTCCGTACAGAAACCTGCAGTCGACCATCCTATATCTGCCACGATAAGCCTTCCTGTTTTTCTGACCGATTCAAGAATAATTCTATCGTCAAGAGGCTTTAAGGTAAGTAAGTCAATAATTTCGACACTGATCCCATCTTCTTCTAACATCTCTGCAGCACTAATTGCTTCTAGTGTCATATAGGATATGGAAACAATCGTAACTTGTCTGCCTTTTTTAATAATTTTAGGTTGACCGATCGGCACTTGATATAAACCTTTTGGGACATGGCCAGTAATATTGTGGAGCCAACGGTGTTCAATAAAAATTACGGGATTATTATCTTGGATTGACGAGGTCAAAAGACCTTTGGCATCGTACGGGGTTGTCGGCATAACCACCTTGAGTCCAGGAATATGGGCGAAATATGTTTGTAAACTTTGGGAGTGCTGTGGTCCTTGTCCCCATCCTCTACCAATAACTATTTTAATAACTAGTGGCACACTTATTTGTCCTCCAAACATATAATGCCAGTTAGCCGCTTGATTCACAATCTGCTCCATCGAAGCTATCGCAAAATCAATGCGTTGATGAGATATAATTGGTCGCATACCAACAAGCGCTGAACCAATTGCAACTCCAGTCACTCCATTCTCCGAGACTGGCATATCCATTACACGGTTTGAACCATACTTCTGCTGTAGGCCAAGCGTTGTACCAAATACACCTTTTGGATCTGTAACTCCCAGTCCTATCAAGTAGACATCCGAATTTTCTGCCATGTTTAAATCTATTGCTTCTCTAATGGCTTCGTAAAATTTCAAGCTTCTTTTATGCAACTAAAACCTCCTAGAAACTGTTTGGAAGAGACTAGATTGGCTTCGAAAAAAGTTGAATCATGGCAATAGAAACCATGTTTCCCTAATGTAGAGATTGATGTTTATAATCTAGACTCAAGCATTAATACCATGCAAACCACGTAAAAGTTGACTCTGTAATTCACCGTTTAGCTAAGACTTGGAAACCTTTACCTTTATGTTGAATGGCTATTCCCGACTGGCATTCAAACCAATTCAGCACCCAAGTTTCCAAATCCCACCTGCCGATGAATCTTCTGGCACTATTTGCGGTAATAGTAGTGGTACAAAGAGGGAAGTCTTTAGTTAGCGTGCGCCAGTGATAATCAATGACAACCAGGTAACAGATGACATTGAAAACCAGCCGTTGATTCCATTGGCGCAGATAAACTCCTAGCAGGCCAGAATTTGGCAGATGGGGCTGGAGGCATTGCCATTTTTGATCTGTCAGATCGGTATTATAATGTTTTTGTCCCATAGTTGAGTTAGGCTTTTTAATTCCATGAATACTACATGGAACTTCTTACTATCTCAACTCTCTTCTCTTTCCCAAACAGGTTCTTATGAAGCATATATGCCTTCTTCAAGGAGTTCGGGGTTTGGAAATGGACTGGTTTTTGCAAAAGTAAATGCTTCTTCTATCTCTTTGTTTACAATATTTCCTATCCTTTTAAACTCCTTCTGATCCACAATCTTACTCGTCGTCAGAAATTGCCTGAATCTTTTAATCGGACACCTCTTTTCCCATTCCTCAAATTCTTCTTTTGTTCTGTAGCCGAGATCATTATCGTAGTATGGCCCACAATGTTCTCTCCAACGATAGGTCATAAATTCGAGGAAAATTGGACCATGACCATTTCTTAATTTTTTAATAGCGGTCTTTGATAACTCATAAACTTCACAAACGTCATTCCCATCACTTTGGTAACTTTCTATTCCATGTCCCTTAGCCAATTCATAAACTTCTCTATTTTCTGGTTGACGAACAGATAGAGGTGAATAGACACAATAAAAGTTGTTCTCACATACAAATATGATGGGTAAACTATGGAGCGCTGCGAAGTTAAGACTCTCGTGAAAAACACCCGTTTCAGTGGCGGCTTCTCCAAAGAAGACGACTGTTATTGAATGCTCGTTTCGCATCACAGAACCAAAAGCTGTGCCTACAGCAATTGGAATCGTACTCCCAACAATTGGCGAAGAACCAAGATAACCAACCGAAAGATCAAGAAGATGCATCGAGCCACCTTTTCCCATAGAACAACCTGTGACTTTTCCGTACAGTTCTGCTATCATAGCCCTAATATCTCCTTGTTTAGCAATATAATGTCCGTGGCAACGGTGTCCACTTAATACATAATCATTGTTTGATAAATTAGCACATACACCCGCAGAAATTGCTTCCTGACCAATGTGTAAATGAGTGGGGCACCTCATTTCTTGTTCCGGATATAATTCGGCTATTTTCTCCTCGATTTCCCGAATCCTCAACATCTGCATATAAAGTTGTTTCAAAATTTTTGCTTCCATCTGCTTCATTCTCCATTTGCCATCATATTGCCAAGCCTATAATGATTATGTATAGCATTAACCATTGGAAATTTAATTAATTGTCAAAGCACATTGCTTAAACCAGAAACAGACAGCCGTAAAAAAAATTGCCTGGAACTGGTTTCAAAACTGCCCAACGTAACTTGTGTAATTTTGTCCAACAGGTGCTTGATAAAGAATATATTCCGTACTTTTGTTCTAGTGGCTATAGGATCTCACTGGCGCCTTTCATTTTTAACTGTGAGAGTAGAGAAGTTACATCAATTCTATTCTTTTTACAAGCACTTTTGAGTTACACTTAAGAGTTGAATTCACGATATATATTCTTCTAGTATAAGCTAGTTTCCCCTACTTCGCGTGATGGATTTTCTTTTTGCTTATTACATCTATCAGCTTTATTGTAGTGTCGACACTCCGAAGTCTATCTAAAATATTCCGATACTTCTCAATTACAACTCAGTTTTAGACTTAACACCAGAGTGAAAATTCAGTTTTCAAATCGTTTTTTTAGTCTTTGAATACTTTCCGCCCAATCCCCCAACATGGATTGTCGATATACAGCCGTACCCGGATACCAAGGAGATTCAGTACCCGCATCCATCCAACACCATTCGGGTGGAAAAGGAACCAATACCCGGCTTGTTTTCCCCACAGCTGCCCGTAGGTGGGGTTGATGAACCATACTAGGCACACAATGATGACAGCCAATTTGTTTGGTAACCAACCCGTCTATCTCAGGCTACACCCTTCTGCATGGTGGGATGTAATGCAGTACTACGCTGTCTTGGAAGCTGATCTTTTGCGCTGGAAAATTATCCGACGTAATGTATGTACCGCCGTGGCGGTACATACACGGAGGTCTTGTCCCGCTTTGACCACCTTTGATGCAGTTCTATACCGGTTTCTGATTCTGTATTTCACTTCTATCATGGCATCTAGATG
>DTRI01000124.1 GCA_012966015.1 Flavobacteriales bacterium
GCTAAAAGAGAGAAAAAGAAGTAGGGTTACAGCCGCTCCGAACCTTGAAGCAGCGTATTTACCCGACGCGGATGAAATAATTCTCTCTTCGGAAAATATGGTTAATTATAAATAGGGTTGTTTATGATATAATTTCAAAACCTCCTACAACTACAGAGTGGGAATAGTTACATAGCCTTAAAACATTGATTCATAAACATCCATTTGATATTCTCGAGTGGTTTCGAAAGAAAAATTTAGCAGCAAGAGAAGGAATAGAGTATGTCGGACGACGAACGATCATCGATTGAAACACAAGAATCTCAGAGCCCAGAGTTCATCACACTCGACGAAGCGGCAGCGATGACGAACGGAACCAGGGTGACTTTCATCCCAGGGATGCAGGCCATGTATTCTGAGGCCCTCAAGAACATCTGTTTCGTAAAAAATGTACCGCTGATTCGAGTGCTGCACCCACCCATGGGGGTCGACGAGGCAACCGGAAAGGACCGGCAGGCAAAGCTATACGAACTTACGAGCCAGACGAGTTTGCCCACAATGCTCCACGACAAGGAGCGGCCAAGGAATGTCTGGATTGAACAACTCGCGTTGGCCGAAAGAATAGGAGCAGCGAGCAGCCCGGCTTTGATTCCCGACAATTTTGAGCTTCGAGCCGAGGTCTTCGGACTCTGTGCCATCGTCTTGGCTGAGGATGGCCTCATTTGGAATATGAGGATTCTTATAGATAGCCCGTTGGGGCAAAAGTACGGATTTAGTAAGGAGGCCAGTTCTGCTGCCCCAGGTAAGATTGCCGAGGCCATTACCTTGATCGATCGTCGCCTCGAAGCACAAGAAAAACGTGGCTTGCGTTATCTCGTGGGCGACGCGCTCACCGCCGCTGACATCTACTGGGCCACTCTCAGCATGAGCATACTTCCGGTCCCGCCAGAGATCATGCCGCGGACCCGGAAAAATAAAGGCATGCTGAGTTACTTCGAGGCAAATTCACAAATCCCAGTGATTGCCGAAGCACTCACGAAGAGGATCGAGGATCACCAGCGATTTATTCTGACGACACATTGCGAGACACCCGCAGTCTTGGGAGGCGATTCATTGTGACAAAGAATAAAAAACATATCAGTAAGAGTTACAAAAAAAAATACAAAGTCGAAATGAGCAGCTGTAAAAGTATTGAACTCAAAGGTTTTGAAGGAAGTCTTGTAGACAAACTATCATGATATTACGTATAATCTTGTCGCTTGTCGGTCTGTTCTTTATTTTAGTTGCTTGCCTGCTCGTTTACGCATTCGCCGTGCCAAGACCTTTAGACACGACTGATCCTTCGATTTTTCTTGAAGATGGCAAAACGGTCAATTATTGCGGCTTGCCTGAGCTTGATGGTTCCGGAAAATCAGCTAATGATATTCCCAAGGCATACACTCCGGGTTGCGGTTTTTCGCATACACCTATGCCGATTCTAGCAAATTGCACTGAGCCCCTAGCTGAGGGAGTAGTAGATATGAGGGGTCTATGGCATGGCATATCAGGGCGCATTGGTCATTTAGAACGAATAGAGCAGTGTGGAAATCGGGTCGTAGTAACAGCCTACGGCACAATACATGATTTTCGTGTAGATGGAACATTAAGAAACGGGGCAAGAGATATTGGCGCATTTTGTAATAACTTCAATACCGCGATTCACTTTGATGACGGCGTGATGGTTTTTAGACTATTTGATTTGTTTGATGCAGTTACTCGCAGGATGAATGGTGAAGAAATGATTTTTACTTTCATTGATGGTGTCGAGACTCGAACTAAGAGAATATGCCAGTATCCTGATGATCATTGACTCAGTAACAATTCATTTTACTGGCTACTTACAACAAGAGCATCGTTGGACACAAGATGAATTGGTAAAAACTTTTTACGATTTATTTGCCTGCGTGATATAACACATATAACAAAAGCAGGAAGAAGTGCTCACACACCATGTTTGAAGAAAAAATTTCACGCTTAAGAGAAGAACTGTGTCACTTAGGCGCAGAGGGAGCTGTCCTAACACACCAAGAAAATGTTTATTATGCGACGGGGTTCGAGTCCGTTATGGATGGATGGCGACTGCCCGAACCTATCTCAGGAGTTTATATCCCTAGCAGTGAATCCGAACCAATCGTCTTGCTCTTACCAGAAGCCAGTCTTATCTCTTTGTTAGTCGCTGAGCGTGAAGGCTGCCCAGTGCATTTCCAAGCGCTAAAAACATTTGACCTGTTAAATTTTTGCGTTATGGCTCGTTCCGAAGATTTATACTTGAAACTAGAAGAAAAGGCAGGTGAACGACTCACGCATTTTTCTGGTCTTGTGGAAGGCGAATGTGAACCCGATATTGTTTCCGCCCTTTCAGCGATGCTGAAAAAACGTTCTTCCCAACAAAAGCTTATCCTTTTCGACGATTTGCGAATAGGCTTTAAATTGAACCAGTCTCTCGAACAACACTATGAAGACGCATTTGATATGTTATTTAGAGTTCGAGCAATTAAAACCAAACAGGAGATTGAAGTTTTCCGTGAATCTGGGGTAAAAGCTGATCGTGTTATGGAATATACCGTTGCTGAATTGGGAGAGGGAAAGATTTGGGCACAGATAGAAAAATCCGTTGCTCGGTTTATGATTGACGAAGACATTAACCCACTGCCGAGCAGCCCAATGTTATTTGGTGGTACCTATGACATGGCATTTAAACCTGATCTCTTTAGAACGCTTTTTAAAGAAAGGTTAGAATCCGGACAGGTCGTTATACTGGAAACACAAGGTCAATACAAAAAGGTCTGGATAGACATAAACCGCACCGCACATATTGGCTGTGCCAACGAAGCATACAGAGAACAACATAAGATGGTTAAATCATGTTTTGACGCAGTGGCTGAAAACCTAAAACCAGGCCAAAATACCGCCGAAATCTGTGAGAAGGTACGGTCAACTCTAGCAAAAGACCTTGACTCTCCAGGAAAGCTCCTTCTCATCATCCATTCCATCGGCGCCTTTCCGTTAGAGAATCCGGTGATGTTCCCCTCTACAGGATTGGGTGCTACAAAAGGCTTTGACATAAAATCATCTATGATTCTCAGCTTTGATTGCCTTTACTTTGGGAGCAAGTTGGGTCCATCCCACATGGAAAATGTTTTTGAAATAACGCAAAGTGGTTCACAAAGTTTGTATAGATACCCCCTCGAATTAATTGAAGTATAGTTTTCATCCATAAGGAGTCAGATACAGAAGATTAGGAGGAGTGATATGAAGAAAAAAATGACCAATCTCGAGCGCAGACGGATTCAAATGGAGTACGCAGTGCCGTTGATCCGAGACCTACAAAGAATACTGGGCGCTGACATAGTCAACGATGCCTTGGTGCGTCGCATTGAATCCTCAACAAGTGCACCAGGTTCGAAAGCAGATTTTAGTCGTATGCAGGCCGCAGCGGAGAACTTTGCCGAGGGTGGCGCTTTGGATTACGAAGTCATTGCTTCAGATGCAGACAGCTTTGATATGAATGTCACACGCTGTGGCTACGCACAAATGATGGAAGAACTAGAGGCTCGTGACATTGGACATCTTCTGCTTTGCAACCTCGATTTTCCTGCAGCTGAAAAGGTGGGAATGGAACTGAAACGTAGTCAGACCCAAATGCAGGGTGCACCTTTATGCGATTTCCGGTACCGCCGGAAGTCGTGAGTTTGTCGAAAGAAATTACATTTATTAATTTTAGAAAAGAACACGGGCTTGAGTTAATTCAGTTATGGCGTAAATCTTTTGCCCAAGCCATGGGAATAGAAGAAGATACTAGAGAGGAAGAGGTAAACGAGCATCTTGCTTATCTTCAAACCTATAATCCTGAAATCATAAGAGTCGCATTAGAAAAAAATAAAAATAAGATTGCTGGTTTTATGGCAAAAGAAGAAAACACAATA
>DTRI01000125.1 GCA_012966015.1 Flavobacteriales bacterium
ATTTCTATTTGTTCGTGGTTTATTTGATTGGGAATTCCCCCGTTTTGGGCGGCAAAGGTATCAATAATAGCGAAATGAAACGAGCCATAACCCAATCTAGAATAAACGAAGTAGAATATTCATTGGCGGGCTCCCCAGGCCCGTTTAAAATTGCTTAGATACTGAAAATAGGGTGAATTGTATAAAAGAGAATTGACAGCTATGTCATTGTGGTAAAAGTTATGATCATAACCTGTACATCACTTCTTTTACAGATTTGATTATCCTTTCAACACTGGGAAGCGAGGCCTCTACTAAATTGGGAGCATAAGGCAACGGGACATCTCGTTGGGTTACTCTTTTGATTGGGGCGTCAAGGTAGTCAAAGGCATCCTTCTGAACAACAAAAGCTACTTCAGAGGCTATTGAAGCCAGTGGCCAGGACTCTTCTACAACTACCAATCGGTTTGTGTTTCTAACAGATTCTATAATAGTCTTATAGTCGATGGGCCGAACGGTTCTCATATCGATGACCTCACAATCGATACCCTCCTTTGTTAATTCTTTGACAGCGGCAAATACAACATTGACGACTTTGCCGTAGGCCACTATGGTTACATCCTTTCCTGGTCTCTTTACTTCAGCAACTCCGATGGGGATAACATATTCTCCTTCTGGAACTTCACCTTTATCACCATACATAACTTCTGATTCAAAGAAAACCACAGGATCATCATCGCGTATGGCCGCCTTCAAAAGCCCCTTGGCATCGTAGTGATTGGAAGGAGAAATTACCTTTAGACCCGGGATATTTGAGTAGATTGCTTCAAAGCTCTGTGAATGCGTAGCAGCCAGTTGTCCTGCTGCACCATTAGGTCCCCGAAACACAATAGGCACATTTAATTGTCCCCCAGACATCTGCAGCATTTTAGCGGCGGAATTGATAATCTGATCCATTGCTAGAATAGCAAAGTTGAAAGTCATAAATTCGACGATAGGCCTGAGACCATTCATCGCAGCGCCGACAGCGATGCCAGCAAAGCCGAGCTCTGCAATCGGAGTGTCGATTACTCTTTCAGGCCCAAACTCATCCAACATGCCTTTGGTAACCTTGTACGCACCATTGTACTCAGCAACTTCTTCGCCCATAATAAAGACGTTTTCATCCCTCCTCATTTCTTCGATGAGTGCCTCTCTAATTGCGTCCCTAAATTGAATTTCTCTCATTGGCTCATTTTAACGGAAAACAAAGGTAAAAATTCCTTCAACATCATCAAATTACCCCATATAGCCGGGTATTTTTATTAATTTAAAGAAATATTTCATTTTCATTCATTTTCTTTAGCTTTACATGTTTTTAAATGACTACTTAAAACCATATTTCAGATGAATGTTTTGATATGTATAGCGAAGGTTCCGGACACAACGACGAAGATAACTTTCACCGAAAACAACACTCAATTCAATACCGATAGGGTACAATGGGTTATCAATCCGCTCGATGAATTTGCATTGACGCGAGCCATTGAAATTAAGGAGGCCCTGGGAGGCACAATTACTGTAATGAACGTTGGGCTTGCCGATACTGAACCTCTTATCAGAAAAGCTTTTGCCATTGGTGCCGATGAGGGAATCAGGATAAATGCAGAACCAACAGATTGCTTTTTCGTAGCTTCTCAGATAGCGCATTATGCAAAAGAGGGCAATTATGATTACATTTTTGCCGGAAGGGAAACGACAGATTACGAAGGAGCCCAGGTTGGTGGAATCGTTGCGGAATTCATGGGTATTCCATTTATTGCTGGCGTACCAAAGTTTGATTATGACGGAACTACCGCAACAATGGAGCGCGAGATTGAAGGAGGTAAGGAAGTAATAACGGTAAACCCTCCATTTTTGGCGAGCATCCAGGAAGGAGTAACAGAACCAAGAATTCCAAGTATGCGTGGTATTATGTCGGCGAGAACAAAGCCGCTTACAGTAGTCGAACCCGTTGAAGCCGGGTCGTTTGTTGGAGTAAATTCTTATGAGCTCCCTCCGGCAAAGGGCGATTGCAAATACGTAGATGCGGAAAACTCAGAAGAGCTCATCAATTTATTACATAACGAAGCTAAAGTCATTTAGCAGCAAAATTTTTAATTTTAAGATATGGCAGTACTAGTATATGCAGATAACTCAGGAGGGTCGGTACCCAATTCAGCACTGGAGGCCGTTTATTATGCGAGTAAAGTAGCAGCGGAGAAGGGAACAGAGACCATAGCGGTAGTTATAGGTGCATTAGACAACGCGATTTTGGAAAGTTTGGGAAACTATGGCGCGGACAAAGTGCTGCATTACAGCGACGATAAGCTAAGCGACTTCGATTCGCAGAGTTATACCAGGGTGGTATCAGATGCTATAAACAGTACCGGAGCAAATGTTATTATTTTCTCTCATAATTATGCGAGCAAATCAATTGGACCCAGGTTATCGGCCAAGTTGCAAGCGGGAATGGCTGTGGCGGTAATGGGATTGCCTAAAATTGATGGAGATTCCTTAACGATCAGGCGAACCGTATATGCCGGTAAAGCATTTGCTGACGTTACGATCTCATCCGCTATAAAAATCATAGCTGTAACACCGAATGCGTTTTCTCCGGAGGTAACCGATAAAAAAGCAGCCGTGGAGCCGGCTAGTGTCGATTTGACAGATTCGGATTTTGGAATGAAGATTACCGACACGAATAAAGTAACAGATAAAGTTTCACTAACGGAAGCTACCGTAGTTATATCAGGCGGAAGAGGCTTAAAGGACGCGAGTAATTGGGATATGCTGGAGGAAATGGCTGACATGTTAGGTGCAGCAACAGCTTGCTCAAAACCTGTGGCAGACATGGGCTGGAGGCCTCACTCAGAGCATGTTGGGCAAACCGGAATTACGGTAAGGCCCAATCTGTACTTTGCCATTGGAATCTCAGGGGCAATTCAACATTTAGCTGGGGTAAATGGTAGTAAGATAATTGTTGCAATCAATACCGATTCTGAAGCACCGATCTTTAAAGCTGCAGATTACGGAATAATTGGAGATGCATTTGAGGTAGTGCCCAGATTGAATACTGCTATTAAAAATCTCAACGGCTAGGTAATTTTAACGTTTAATGAAAAAGCACAAACTCGATATTATAGGCCTTTCCTACAGTCAAACCCAAAGCGGGGCGTACGCACTTGTGCTTGGTGAAAAGGACGGAAAGAGAAGACTACCCATTATAATCGGAAGTTTTGAAGCACAGGCAATTGCAATAGTGCTGGAAAAAATGAAGCCGAGCCGACCTTTGACGCACGACCTTTTCAAAACATTTGCTGATTCATTTAGTATTACTGTAAAAGAAGTCATTATCTATAACCTGGTGGAAGGGATTTTCTTTGCCAAATTGATATGTGATAATGAAGGAAAGGAGGTGGAAATAGATGCGAGAACTTCAGATTCTATTGCCCTTGCCATACGATTCAGCTGCCCCATTTACACCTATGAATTCATACTTTCTGCCGCCGGAATAATCCTGGAAGAATCTGAAGAAATTGAGTCGGTTTTGGAAAAAGGCACTATTGAAGAATTGGAAGAGGTAGAAGATGATAGTGAATCTGGTGACCTTTCCAATGTGAGTATTAAGAAACTCGAACAATTTTTGAAACAGGCTATAAAAGACGAAGCCTACGAAGATGCTTCCCGTATAAAGGCAGAGATAGACAAGCGTAAGAAGAAATGATCAGCAAAATCAGAATATTATTTTTTCTGCTTCGCACGCGATTCACGGTCACTTTTCTGACCCTACTCCGGCCCTACTCCGACCCTACTCCGCCTACTCCGGCCCTACTCCGACTTGCCCCGAGCACATTCCAGGCCCTGGAAAAATTGTCAAGGTGGAGTCAGCGGAGGCGGTTGGGTGGATGCACAGGCTTAAATATGCGGAGACAATAACTC
>DTRI01000126.1 GCA_012966015.1 Flavobacteriales bacterium
GATTTTCTGCTGGCCAGCGTAGCGGAACCCATCCTGGACGTACACATTGAGGAGTCGGTTGAGGTGGATAAGAAAAGCCTGACAGTATTCAAAGGAAAGATCATTGACGCCATTTCCAGGAAGCCCTTAAAAGCGGAATTGGAAATCATTGACAACAAGACGGCAAAACTATTTTCAAAGATGAATTCCAACAGTGCAACAGGGAAATTCCTCATGTCGCTGCCATCTGGTAAGAATTATGGAATTGCTGTAAAAAGAGAGGGATACCTGTTTCATTCTGAGAATTTTGACATTCCCGCCAAAAGCGATTATAACCTGGTAGAAAAGACTATTGAATTGAAAAACATCGCAATTGGCAGTAAGATAGCGTTAAGGAATGTATTCTTTGAAGTGGGGAAGTCAAATATGAATCCATTGTCTAATCCTGAACTCGCCAGGCTGGTGAAGCTCCTGAACGACGTTCCAAGATTGAAAATCGAACTTTCCGGTCATACGGATAATACAGGATCTGAAGAATTAAACCTCAAATTGTCCAGTGCCAGAGCACAAGTTGTGGTGGATCATTTGATTCAGGAAGGTATCAGCAAAGACAGGTTGGTAGCCAAGGGTTATGGATCTACTCGCCCCGTTGATACCAACAATACCAAAGACGGCCGCCAGAACAACCGCAGGACGGAGTTTGAGATCATTGCCAATTAGAATAATTTCTAATTAACCTAATTGGTCTAATTTCTAATCAGGACCAAACTACAATTCTTAAGTTCTAATTACTGTTTTCTGATAAGTTTTCAGGACACTTTTCTGAATATTGAGTTTAATTCTCTTGCTTCTTCCAGCAATGGCTGTCCATCTGGTTTGAGTTGTGGTACCGCTGCGCCAACCATTCTAATAAGATGCATAACTTCTACACACCCTGAGGGCGGTGCCGATTATATATTTCAGAAGGGTATAAAGCATTCGTATAAATTTAGAAGTAGCATGTTAACCCGCCTGCATCGCAAGTTATCTGTTCAACAATATTCTATTTATTTGGTTCTTACCTGGAGGTTCGGGCTTCCTGGCACCACCACTTTTTTGTACTGAGTAAAGCTCCGCCTCAGAAAACTCAGCAATGGGTTCTCTGTGATAGCTTTTTACGTGGTTCAGATCGTACGAAGAGCGCGTTTCAGGACCGCGGCGGTAGATTAGAAAATGGACTCTCCCCTTCTTTATTTCCTGTATTTTACACGTAATGGATTTGCCGGAATTCAGAATTATAACGTCGGTGTTGTAGTTGTGGCCGGTTGTGGTGTTAACATATTTCAGAACGTCATCTTTTTCTACGTGGCCACGCGGATCTGGGCCTTTCCTGAGAATATGGTAATAGATGCGGTTTGTGGTCACCTTATCTATTCTGCATATTATTGCCAGATTTCTTTTGGTTAAGATCAAGTCGTTGTTACCATGCTTATCGGCGTAAAATTTCCGCGTTGGTCCCGCCTCTCTTTGCCCTGAGCCGGACCCTGAGCCCGCCGAAGGGTGCGAGGAATCTTTCTGTTCACTTTCCTCTACATAACTATCCTCCACAGCGGCATTAGTTGGCGTGCCCCTTTCCGTCTCAGGATCTTTATTCACCACCATCTGCTCATTATCCCTGATAACCTCGTAGTACTCATCTAATATCGAATCGAAAACTGTGGTGTCACTAATTTGTAGGATTTCTTGAACACTGGATAAGGCTGTATAATCTTGCTTTCTATATCTCTCTCGCCTTATGTAGTAGATAGTGCTCCCGCTGATCTTAAGTATCCGACATCGTATGGTGTCTCGATAGGTGAAAATCAGGTCGTAGGGCCTTACACGCATCTTATATTCTGCATCGAATGATATGATCTCATCGTTGGTTTTGATGATTGTAATATCATCTATAAGCAAATCGTGTAAGCTGCCTTCCAATTCATATTCTAGTTTTCCTTTTGAGATACTCCAAAGTCGCACCCCTTTAATTAGTTTGTCGTTTCGCTTGACGATTGTGCATTTCTCTCTTGGTAGATCTGGGCTTTGTGCAAATCCGCACAAACATATTAGGTTGATAATCAATGTTATGACTATGTTTTTACTCACCTGGTCAATTGACTTTTTAAGCTGTTTGTGAATCGTTGATTTCATGATTTATCTTTTTATATTAATTTTAATTTTTCCGTTTTCATCAAATCTGAGTGTGGCCTGTTTTTCTCTGCCGAATTCAATTCTGTCAATTCTGTCTTTCATCATATCATGTGTGCTTCCGTTTTTGATGTACACAATCCACAAGTCATTTGTCTGATGTATTTTGATTTTCTTGTAGATACTTCTGTCTTTTAAGGTCATTCTACCCGCTCCGAACTGATTTTGAAGAACCTTGATTCTTGTCAGGTCAGATTCTTCTTGTGTTTCCTTCGGAGCTTGCCTCTGTTTTTGACATATGCTTTGAATAGGTAAAGCGAGATTTGTTAGGATCAAGAGAGCGACGAAAATGAAGACCGTAGTTTGCATGACTTTACAGTTTAAGAAGCCCGCCAGATACAGGTATTTCAACCTGACTGGCGATTCATATTAGTTACTGTACCTTTCTCTTTTTGTTGACATTGAACCCGATTGAAAGTCCGTATACAGTGGCATTCTGCTTTGGAACGACGTACAGGTTCACTGGGATGTTGAGATAACCAGATCTAAATGTTTTTCCAGCAGCAATGACGATTCCTGCAGACATTTTATACTTGCCCCGGCTATCAGGTAACTCGGTCATTTTGTTGGGGTTCTCTTTTACGTTAAATTCATCCCCACCAATCCAATTGTTGGGATCTCCTTTCCAATCATCTTCCACGTGCCATGCTCCATCTCCGCCTTCATGATCCGCTTTATAAACGTTGGCCGTTTGAACAACTCTAATTACTGGGCCGAAGGCGAATTCTATTCCAGACTTGTTATCTCTAAAGCCATTCAAAAATGAAATTGACGGTAAGATTTGTCCTGATTCCAATCCACCAATCAGTCCGATAACTTCAATAAGTGCCTGGAAATTTCCGGCGCTCAGGTACTGCTGTTCTAGTTGATAGCCGAACTGAACGTTGACGGGAAACATTCCATAACCACCTTCATTCTTAGGAGCGGCCAATCGCTTGGCTGCCAAGCCAGTCACCATAGATACACCCATTCGTGGCCCGCTTAGTTTTAAAGTCGTTTTGGGGCTGGCTATGGGAGTATCATAATCTACCAATAGGTTAACAAGAATTGGATCATTTTCGATGCCAATGAGGTTTTTCACTGAGAGCTCCACCATCTTTTGAATTTCAGGCTGAAGATTCAAATACTCGGTAGCATCGGATTTTTCAACCGTACCCGTCTTCACATCTATCAACCTCAGGGTAATCACAATCTTTTCTCCAAATCTCTCTACTCTTCCTGTTAGCATCTTGTCGGCTTTCAGCTTTTTGCCTGCATCAACCAGGCAATTTTTACCGAAGCAAGTATTGATATCTATGCCGTCTTTTTCAACAACATCTGCGATATCATACTTGTCCATTACAATGTACATCTTGGTCTTTTCAAGTTCCAATCGGACCAAATATCCCATGGCCTCGGCATCCTGAATTATACCTTTGGTATCAATGCTCAGCACTGCAACTGTTTCTTTTGAATCGGCAAAAGAGTGATTAGCTATTAATATTACCAGTAGAAGGAACCCTGTTTTAATTAGTGTTTTCATCTTTTCTATATTTAGTTGGTTATTACTTTTAATAATTGAGTTGTCTCTCAATATTTGCGAGATAGTTTTTGCTTCTTTTGTTCGCATTCTTATTTTTGTTTTTGTTTTACTCACCCCGTCAATTGACTTTTTAAGGTGTTCGTGAATCTTTGATTTCATTTTCAGTTGTTTTTTAATTGATTTGATAAGCCAAAATTAGGTGGGCGTGGA
>DTRI01000127.1 GCA_012966015.1 Flavobacteriales bacterium
GTCAGCAGCTCTTCACCTAGCAGAGCGTGGCTTTAAAGTTCATGTAATCGAGGCCAATAAGGTTGCTTGGGGAGCTTCAGGTCGAAATGGAGGTCAAATGATCGGTGGAATTTCAGGTGAAAATCGTATTAGCAAATCTCTAGGGGCGGATGGTGAATCTATAGTTTGGGATATGCGCTGGAAAGGTCATCAGATCATCAGGGAACGGATCAGAACTTACGGAATTCAATGTGATTTAAAGTCAGGTTATCTAGATGTGGCAATCAAACCGCGTCATGTTCAAGGATTGGAAGCAGAATTTACAGAGCTGAAGAGGCACAATTTTCCCTGTGAGATCAAACTATTATCGAAACAAGAAATTCGGGATACCATTGGAACCAATGCTTATATTGGTGGTTTGTTAAACATGGGGAATGGTCATCTTCACCCACTCAATTTGTGCATTGGTGAGGCGAAAGCGGCGGTTAATCTCGGCGCGACCATTTACGAGCAGTCACCTGTGCTGCGTATTGAAAAGCAATCCAAACCTATGGTCGTCACTGAACAAGGCTCTATAACTGCCGATTTTGTAGTCTTAGCGGGCAATGCTTATCACTTTTTGGAGCCCAAACTGCGTGGGATTATGTTTCCTGTAAATAGTTTTATTCTAGCTACTGAGCCTTTAAGTGAGGATATTGTCTGTGAAATCAACCCACAGGATCTCGCGGTTTGTGATCCAAATTATATCTTAGAGTATTTTCGTCTTAGTGCAGATAAGCGCCTGCTGTTCGGGGGCCGATGTAACTATTTCGGCAGAGATCCTGACGTTATCAAGCGCCATTTGATGCCGAGAATGCTAAAAATCTATCCACAACTTGCCGGGACTAGAATTGATTTTAGCTGGGGCGGTACAATTGGAGTACCTATAAATAGGGTGCCCCAAATAGGAAGGATTGATAATAATATTTTTTATTCCCAGGGTTATTCCGGGCATGGAGTGAATGTCACGCATCTCGCCGGACAAATAATAGCAGACGCAGTTGCTGGAACCTTTGACCGATTCGATATATTTGCGAACATCAAACCATTTACAATTCCAGGGCAACACATATTCCGCAGGCAAATGGTGGGATTGGGTATGCTCTACTATGCCCTTAAAGATAAATTGTAAGAGGAAATCACTCATTAACAGTCGCCCGTCTAAATCGTTTGGATACAGTGTTTAATATTATGGCTGCCAACCTAAACGGTTTACTACAAAGTAATATAATCAATGGTTGGAATCTGTTCTGGGTTATCACGATCCCAATATCCTTAGTGGTTGTGTTTACAATGGGAAGTGTTGACTTGTCCAGTGGTGAAGCTGTCTCTTCGATGATTCAGCTTACCGTGCGTTTTTCAGTACCGTGGTTGTATCTGGCCTTTGCTGCATCCTCCTTACATGTTGTATTTCCCTCATTGTTCAGTCGTTGGCTATTGCGAAATCGAAAAATAATTGGGCTTTGTTTCGCTCTTGCTATGGCTTGGCAACTTTTGTTTATTTTGTGGATGGTGGGAATATATACGCAATATTATATGGAAGAAGTTTATGTACTCAGTGATGCTATTGAGGGGACATTGGGTTATGTATTCCTGACTGCGATGGTACTAACCTCATTCAAGTTTGGCCGCCGACGCTTGAATTCTAAACAATGGAAATTACTTCACAAGTGCGGAATTTACTATCTATGGGCCTACGCTTGGAGCGTATATTGGTTCAATATCTTCTATTATCAATACCTGAATTCTGTCGATTATTTATATTATTGGGCCGGTTTCCTTGTCTGGGGTTTGCGTTTGTGTGCATGGAGTAAGAAACGCTGGCAACAGGCAGGGGCGCAAAGCCCAGCCTAGTTAGAAGTGGTAAAGGGAAAGCTATAAACTATTTTGGCCGCGGACTTGAATTGAACACCACTAAATGATGTTGTCGGGGACTTGATCAGAAAATCAATGAGAATTGTTTTGTAAACGAGTAACAAGAAGCAGAATCGTGAAAGATAAAACAATACAGTCAAACGCCGGTGGCACAAGACATTTGTTGTATCTGGTATCTGGTATAGTGGTGGTATTAACCGGCTTAATTGGCAGTGGCTTCGGGTCAGTCTGGAGCGGACAGGCCTACGAACTTTTTGCTGGTATTGAAATTATGGAATATATTGAAATGTATGTGCCGTATTTTCCGTTTGTCCCGTTTTTCCCCATTTTCACTATTACGCTAGGCGCCTTTTTGATTCTGAAATCGAAAGGGTAAAGATGTTCAATAGTATTACAATTTCCTTGTTGCCTAGTTCTGAATCCCCATTACGGCCTTTATTTCCAGGAAATCCTCAAAACCGTATTCACCAAACTCGCGACCATTCCCTGATTGTTTATATCCGCCAAAAGGAGCATCGAAGCTACCTTCGGCACCATTGATATGTACCATGCCTGTACGTAGCTTAGAAGCAATATCCAGTGCCCTTGGCTGACTTCCTGAGACGTAACCGCACAAACCATAGGGAGTATCGTTGGCTATTTGGATAGCTTCGTTGTCATCTTGGTAGGGAATAATTGCAAGCACAGGGCCGAAGATTTCCTGTTGAGCAATTGCAGAAGCATTGTCCACGTTTACGAATATGGTCGGCTTAATATAGTAGCCTCTTTCAAGATGTTCTGGCTTGCCAGTGCCGCCACATGCTAGTTCGACTCCCTCATCAATGCCCTGCTGGATAAGCTTTTGGATCTTATTAAAATGCAGTTTACTTACTACCGGGCCTATAACTGTGTCATCTGCCTTAGGGTCACCCACCACAATGGTATTGGCGGTATTCACAGCGATGGTCACTGCTAGATCGTGGTTGATTTTCGGTACTAACATTCTAGTGGGAGCATTGCAGGATTGACCGCTGTTTGAGAAGCAATCTATAACTCCATTACTCACCGCTTTCTCCAAGTCCGCGTCGTCGAGGATTATATTAGCTGATTTTCCACCCAGTTCCTGGGCGACCCGTTTCACTGTATTGGCAGCTGCCTTTGCAACCAGGATGCCGGCGCGAGTAGAGCCAGTAAATGAAACCATATCTACATCCGGGTGTTCGGCCATTGCTGTTCCTACGGTAGGGCCATCGCCATTGATCATGTTAAAAACGCCACTTGGCACTCCCGCTTCATCCATAACTTGACTAAAAAGGTAAGCCGAAAAAGGAGCTATTTCGCTGGGCTTAAGCAGCATCGTGCAGCCAGTGGCGATAGCTGGTGCTACCTTACAGGTGATTTGGTTGATGGGCCAATTCCAGGGAGTGATGAATGCGCAAACACCGATGGGTTCTTTGTAGACACGTGTGTTGCCGTTATTTTCTTCAAACTGGAAATTCTTTAAAGCATTAATAGCTGCCTGTAAGTGCCCAGTTCCACAACTTGCTTGATCTTCAATTGAGAATGACAGAGGCGCACCCATTTCATCACTGATAGCTAGAGCAATTTCATCGTAGTATTTGTTATAAGTGATCAGTATGCTTTCTAATAACTCTAAGCGCTCTTGCCGGGAAAATCGTGAAAATGGGGTAAAGGCGTTGCGCGCAGCTACAACTGCTTTATCTACATCGGACTTTGATCCTAATGAAATGACCCCAGCAATCGTTTCATCTGCAGGATTCGTAACATCGAAACTATTTGGAGTTACAGGGTCAATCCAATTACCGTTTACGTAAAATTGTGTGAACCTTCGCATGGCATTGTTTCCATTAATTGTGAGCTAGTGCTTCAACAAGTTTTTTGGGTTTGTTTTTCGTAATAAGAGCTAAGGCTAAAAGGAATGCAAAAAGTTCAGCGAGAGGTATTGAAATGTAAATGCCTATCTCATCTAACCAAATGGGCAATGTAAATAGGAAAATAAGTGGCAGAAATAAACTTCTGGATACTGCAATGGAGGC
>DTRI01000128.1 GCA_012966015.1 Flavobacteriales bacterium
ATGGCTGGATGTATTTCCATGTCTGGCAGTAGCTGTAGGATACCCCCACAAGGGGTGGACCGCCGTGGCGGTACCCTATAACTACATTCATACTTGGCAGTATATGCGCCTTCAAATTGTTCAGGAAAGATTTAATAACCTGATACATAAACTTCGTTGACCTGATTATTTATATCCTGCCTAATGTTTTCACTCCTGGGCTTTGCTATGTATGGACAACTATTGGAGGTTAGTCGACCCCGATACCCCATACCTGATATATTCCAAATACGAGTTCGGAACTTATAGCATTAGGTAGAAATTGAGAACCTAGTGACTAAAGCACTTTGACTGCTACCAAGGTAATATCGTCGTCCCGCTCTTCTTCATCGACCATATAGGACAGCACATCTTCTATGATTCTGTCTACCACCTCTTCTGCCATTAGCTGATCTGACAAACTAGCAATCATCTGGTGGAATCTACCTGATTCTTCATACATCAAACCTTCTTCATTTCGTGGTTCAGTTATACCATCAGTCATAAAAAGCAACAAATCTCCTGATTGGAGATCTACTGTCATTGATTTATACTGGATGGCAGGCATCATACCCAGAGCTAGGCCTTTCGCTTGAATAGGCATAACTGTTTGACCACGTTTGAGTAAGGGATAAGCATGTTGACCCGCATTAGCCAACGTCATCTGTTGTTTCTCTAAGTCAAATTGGGCAAAGACCATAGTTACATTCATGTCTTGCTCCGTGCTTTGATATAGTGATTTATTGATTTTTCCCATTATAACAGAACTATCAGAAGTTGGATTTTCGTTGGTGGCTAAGCGTAAAACTCCGCTAGCCATCACCGCATTCATCGCCCCTTTTAGACCTTTGCCACTTACATCACCAACGGCTACCGACAGCTGGTTATCGCCTTCCATTAGGTAATCAAAAAAGTCTCCTCCTACCTCTTTAGCCCCGATATTGCGGCCAGCGATCTGTAAATGGCTGACGTTAGGTGCCAATTCGGGCAGTAGGGCTGTTTGCATTTGACGAGCTTCCTCTAATTCTTGGGTTAGCTCAGCCAGCATCTGATCTCGTAACTGCTGAGATTCTAGGCGTTGATGGAAGTATTTAACTCCGAAAACAATAGCAAAGCTAACGCTGACCAAAACTAAACCTAGACTGGGTACCATTACCCATAGATTTAAGAACCAGGGTTTGGACACGTCTATTTCTAGGCTAGCTATATCAGAGTAATTCAGATCTCGGTCCACAGACTGGACTTGAAAAGTATAAGTACCAGCTTCTTGTGCTACAAAGTCAAAACTACTGACAATTGATGACTGGCTCCATGTTTTCCCTTTTTTACCCAGCACTCGGTAACGATATTTTATTTTATGCGGTTGTGTCTTATAATCCATAGACCGACAGTTAAATGTGATTCTTTTGCCAGTTGTAACAGGCAACGAATAATCGGGAAAAGGAAGGGATTCCTGACTGATTCGGGCTGAGCGGATAATGACCTTAGGCTTGGCATTTGAAGGAGTATAAATAAAAAACCCTGAGTAAGTTCCAATAAGGATTTGGTTGTTTGTACTCACCTTGGCCACTTTGACATAATTAGAATCTAGACCATCGCTTGTATCTATTGATGACCAAGATTCACCATCGTAAATGGATACCCCTGCTCCCCAAGTTCCAATCCATAAACGACCAGCTTGATCCTCAGCAATTGAGAATACTATATCTTGGCCAAGACCATCCTTGGTGGTAATGGCAGAGAATTTATTGTCCTCGTGAATCGAAATCCCACCAACGTGTTCCCCAACACGCCAAGTTCCAAACCAAGTTGACCCGTTTGACAAAGTTGTTGCTGTCCTTATTCTTAGGGAACTTACCTCATTCCCTCTAACAGAAAATGTTTGTATTTTTCCTTGATTCACTTTTAAGATGACGGGTTGATCCGCATCCTGTCCCCACATATTTCCCAACCACAAATCCCCAGAATCAGCTGTTAATAGAGAATAGCCAGCCAATTTTTCGCTCTCAAGTACCAAATTTGCTTTCTGATTAGCAAGCTTGAAAAGTTTTGTGCTATCTAATTCTTTGAACCAGATGTCCCCATTCTTATTAGAACAAACACTACCCTGTCTATCTGTCTGTTGGTAAATTGGAAACAATTGGTTTTCTTGAAAACTGTAGAGTCCAGAATCCAGTAAAATAAAGGGCTTACCGTCTCTATTCAGATGAATTGAACTGTTTAAAGGGTTGCCCCTCTCATTTATTTCCTCTACTATTTCGGTTTCTAAATTGATAATATACAAACCAGATTCCGTATTAGCTCTATATGGAAAAAACGAACCGAACGCTACCAAAATTTTGTCTGCGGATATATTTCTAGTGTCAACGACAGTACCTTCCCCAAAACCATCCAATTTATTATATGAAACTAAGCTGTGCAAATCGTAAGAGAGTAAACCCCTACCCCAAGTCGCAACCCAGACTTTTTCATTTTCTGTAAAGAAAATATCTCGAGCACTAACTAAATTTGGATTATCATTTTTATTAAAGTGACTAACACATCCCAAGTTGTTGATTCTAGTAATACCGCTCCTAATTTGGCTACTAAGCCAAATGGAACCATCTAGCGCCCGAAAAATATCCATAGGGAAAGAATATAGTAAACCATTCTTCTGATTAAGGAGGTTTGTATTATGAGGAGCCAACTTCAATAAACCAATATTTGTGCACGCCCATTTAGTTTTTCCTTCAACTAACAGATCAGTGACTTGGTCAATTGGAGCATTTTCAAATGGTTGTTCAAATGTTAAAATTCGATCTCGATAACTAAAGAGTCCTCCTCCAGTATTTACTGGTTGACGCCTATAATTATTCATGAAATTTTCACTTTTGTGAGCAGTTCCAATCCATATAGTTCCATCCTGCTCTTCAGCCATACTTCTAATGATCACATTTTGATTCTGAATGTTCTCTGAGAGATCCAGAAAAATTTCCAAAACACCATTTCGGTATGAAAAAACTTTTCTTTCGGATGCAATTAAAAGTCCTTCCGAAGTTGCATTTAACATGCATCCGATATTTTTTTGGTTTACGGTAGGATCATCAATCTGCTTTACTTGATTAGTAATGCTGTCATAAATGGCTAAACCGCTGGTCGTACCAACCAAAATATTATGTTTGGTTATACTAAGTAGGCATGTAATCCAATTATTGGGGAGACCATCATGAACAGTCAAGGTTTGGAATTGATCACCTGCGAGATAAGATAGACCACCTTCAGTTCCAAACCACATTTGCCCTTCTGAGTCCTTATAAATACAATTAACATAAGCATCGGCCAGTCCGTCTATAGCTTCATATGTTTTCCACCTGCCCCTTTTGAAACGAGGTAGTATAAGCTGACCTAGGTCATGCCCTCCACGCTGTGTGGCCTGGATGTTGATAATAGTTGCGTCTTTGGCCTGACTAACGGTTGATTTAACTTGATGATAATAAAGATAACTGTTAAGCAAATGAAATCGAATAAGATATTTACCTGCCTGCAAACCTGAAAAGTTGAAGTAACCATCTTGATCAGTCAAAACTGTTTGCATGGCCACACCTTTTTGCACGACTTGTATAACCAATGCATGGTGTGGTGTTTCACCATCCGCCATAACTACTTGCCCCTGGATTCCTTGATCTATCCTTTCCAATTCCGAATTAGCTGAAGATAATAATACTAAGAACATTAACAAGTAGGCATACTTTCTCATTTTTAATCCTTGTGTTTCAGTATCATATAAGTGACATTAATGAATTCTGAGGAATACATATAAAAGCAGACCTCGGAGCAAATACCCCCACCCAACGCAAGGCTTGTTTTCAGCCTTTTATAACAGTTTGGTAAAGGAATTTCTTATTTTCGATCCTACCA
>DTRI01000129.1 GCA_012966015.1 Flavobacteriales bacterium
TGAAGGACTAGGATATGAGGTAAAAGATTTTGGTCCCTTTTCAGAAGATAGTGTGGATTATCCTGATTTTGCACATCCTGTTGCTGAGTCTGTAAACGAAAAAAAAGTGGATCTAGGAATACTGATGTGCGGAAGTGGAAATGGAATAAATATGTCAGCAAACAAGCATAATGGCATAAGAGCTGCTTTATGTTGGAAGGAAGAGCTAGCTGTACTGGCAAGAAGTCATAATAACGCGAACATATTGTCATTACCAGCGCGATTTATTAGTGAAGAGGATGCCCTAAACATTGTGAGTAAATTTTTGGGTACGAGCTTTGACGGAGGCAGACATGAATTGAGAGTTGAGAAGATTGACGATACAGGAGCATGTTAAATAAGGCAGGCGTTACGAGAATATTAGCACTGCTTATACTGCAAATAGGCCCAGTTGCAGCGGTAACACCAGGCTTCAATTGTGGCAAGGATTCAATTGCCATCCGCTATAGCAAAACAATTACGAGTGAGGACATTAAAGCACATCTAACAGTGCTTGCATCAGATGAATATGAAGGAAGGGAAACAGGTGAGGCCGGTCAAAAAAAAGCAGCCAGATACATTTCAAACCACTTTTCTTCGGTTGGTATTCCACCCTATATAGACTCGGCTGATAGGGATAGTCAGAATTATTATCAAGTATTTCCACTGGTTATACAAAGTCCCTATGGAGCTGTTATTTCTTTGAAGGGGAAAGATTTTCAATTTATTGACGATTTTTATTTCTTTTCAGGATTTGATGACCTGTCTACTGAGATTGATGAAATTACGTTCTTAGGATATGGGATTGATTCAGAAGGATACAACGACTATGATGGGCGAGACATTAATGGAAAATGGATAATGGTTTTATCTGGGGAACCAGTTGACAAAAATGAAAACTCAATTGTAACGGGTAACAAAAATATTTCTGACTGGAGCAGCAATTGGCGCAAGAAAAGGAATTTAGCCAAGGAAAAAGGTGCCATAGGCATGTTTATAGTTTCTACGGAATTTGAAGAAAATCTGAATAGTTACAGGCATTACATCGAACGCCCATCCGTTAAGTTGGCAACCGTAAAAACGGAAGAAAAGGACAAGCAAATTCCCATTTTTTACCTAAGCTTAGAAATGGCCAATAGTTTATTGGCTGCGTCTAATAGTAAGACGACAATAGAGTCGGTGATAAAAAAAACATCAAAAAAGAAAAAGCCCTATTTCGAAGCGTTAATTTCAAACATAAATGTTAAAGTCGTTCGTGAAAAAACGCATATACAATCTGAAAATGTATTGGGGTATATAGAGGGGACAGACAAGAAGGATGAAGTGATTGTTATTACGGCCCACTACGACCATCTGGGTGTGAGTGGGGAAGAAATTTATAACGGAGCAGATGATGATGGGTCGGGTACTGTTGCCTTGCTGGAATTGGCCGAGGCATTTGCAAAGGCAAAATTTGACGGACATGGCACAAGGAGGAGCATTTTGATTATGCCGGTAGCAGGGGAAGAAAAAGGATTATTGGGATCTAAATACTACACAGAAAACCCCGTGTTTCCTCTGGACAATACTGTGGCCAATTTAAACATTGATATGATTGGGCGTATCGATACGATTCATGAGGGTAATCCCAATTATATTTACCTGATAGGTGCTGACAGATTGAGCCAGGATTTACACGATGTTAGTGAGCAGGCAAATAGTGAGTATATAAATTTGGAACTGGATTATAGATATAACGATGAAGATGACCCAAACAGATTCTATTATAGATCCGATCATTATAATTTTGCCAAGAACAATATTCCAGTCATCTTTTATTTTAATGGTGTACATGAGGACTATCATCAGCCCACTGATACAGTCGATAAAATAGATTTCAATAAGATTGAGAAAATAACCAGGCTTGTATATTTTACAGCCTGGAAACTCGCAAACATGGAAAATAGAATTGAAGTAACTAGCGACACCACGGAATAGATGAAGCATGTCTGATCAATATAAAGATTTTATCACCCAATCGCAGGCCAAGTCCTTTGACCTGGAACACAGAAGAAAATTAAAGTTCAATATTTCGCACTACGACCATTCTGTTGTAGATGGAAAGGAACAGTACGTGGATCTGGAATTGGCAAAGCAACGTGCTTCTCACATAAAGACCAAGGTTATAGATAACCTGGAGAAACACCTCACCGATTTTGAAACAAACTTCAGCAGGAATGGGGGAAGGGTTATATGGGCAGAAAGCGGAAAAGAGGCTGTGGATGAAATATTGAAGGTGATGAAAACCGCTAAAGCACGCTCTGTTGTTAAAGGAAAGTCGATGACCACGGAGGAGATTCACATCAACGAAGAGCTTGAAAAAGTGAACATAGAACCGGTGGAAACTGATCTGGGAGAGTATATTGTTCAGCTAGCTGGAGAAGCGCCCTACCACATAGTGACTCCAGCAATACATAAATCGAAAGAGGATGTTGCAGCCCTGATGCACGAGAAGGAAGGATTGCCGCCGAATAGCACTCCGGAGCAGATTACCGAATATGTGAGACAAGTGCTAAGAAAGAAATTTACCAGTGCCGAAGTAGGCATTACCGGTGCCAATTTTATCATTGCTGATATTGGAGGAATAGCGGTTACTGAGAATGAAGGGAACGCACTGATGACTATGGCCTTCCCAAAGGTTCATATTGCGGTGGTGGGGATAGAAAAAATGCTGCCCTATATGAAAGATCTTGATTTATTCTGGTCATTGCTGTCAACTCATGGAACCGGACAAAACATTACGGTCTATAATTCTATTCTAACCGGTCCAAGGAAATCAAAAGAAGATGACGGCCCCGAAGAAATGTATGTTGTGCTACTGGACAATGGAAGGACCGACTTATTAAACGAAATTGAACAGAGAAGCGCCCTGAGCTGTATACGTTGCGGTGCATGTCTAAATGGCTGCCCTATTTACAAAGCCGTAGGAGGACATGCCTACGGATCCACCTACAGCGGTCCGATAGGATCAATAATAACGCCGCATTATAAAGGGATGAATGAATTCAAGCATTTGAGCTATGCCTCTTCGCTATGTGGTAAGTGTACGGACGTATGCCCGGTAAAAATAGACATTCATAAACTTCTGCTATACAACCGAAATCTGGCAGTTCAACAAAAAATGACTACTAAAAAGGAGCGATGGTCGATGTTTCTTTGGAAAAAGGGTATGCTTAAGAGAAGAACAATGAATAAAATCAGCGCAGGGCTCAAGAATTTCTTGCTGGATGTGTTTTTCAAGGGAGCTTGGGGAAACCACAGAGAAATGCCAAGAGTAGCGCCTAAATCGTACAATGAACTTTGGAAGGAACGCGATGAAAGTTCATCGCCTAATTAACCCAGCCTTACAAACCCGATATTACTTTTGCGTAGTGTTCGTGTTCCAGCTCATGTACCTTTTGAGCCAATGATTCTGGAGTGTCAGCAGGATCTACTGTACAAGTTGCCTGAAAAATAATTTGACCCTCATCGTAATTTTCATTTACGTGATGTATGGTAATTCCTGACTTGGCTTCCCCGGCCTCTAGCACTGCGCGATGCACGTGCAGGCCGTACATCCCTTTCCCACCATATTTGGGTAGCAATGCTGGATGAATATTAACAATGTTTCCTTGAAATGCCTTGGTTAGATAAGCGGGAATCAACCACATAAATCCCGCCAATACAATAAAGTTAATCTGGTGTTTCTCTAGAACAACGGGCAGCCCCCTCCCTTCTGCAAAATCAAGCTTATCTAAAATGTGATATGAGATACCGTGATTCCTGGCCCTGGCAACAACATGGTTTTCAACCTTGTTAGATACTATGAGTGCTACCTCTCCGGAAGAATCCGTTGCAAAATGATTAATTATTGCCT
>DTRI01000130.1 GCA_012966015.1 Flavobacteriales bacterium
CAATCAAAGATTTTGTGGCTTGTGAAACCCGACTCCCAATATCATCTCTTGGAGTCTTCCCCTAATCACAACTCAAGAATATCGATGATCAAATTCAGAAACGAAAAAAGATTTGTGAGGAATACACGGCTAAACTCTCAGAGATTGATGGAATTACCCTGCTTGATATTCCCAAAGAAGTAAGCCATAGCTACTCCTATTTTCCGATCAGAATTAACGCCAAACTTTTCGGAAAGACAAGGGATGAGATTTTTGAAAATTTAAAGGGGAGTAACGTTTTTACAAGGAAATATTTTTTTCCACTCATTAGTAATATGACCTGTTACTCCCAACTGGCTTCCTCGGCAATAGATAATTTGCCAATTGCCAATCGCAATGCGGAAGAGGTATTGTGCCTTCCGGTATATGAAGCCCTTACTCCGCAAAATCAGGATACGATTATATCGGGAATAAAAGTCCTCAAATCATCCTAGCCAAATTGAATACACCAGATAAGATGTTCGCCCTCTATAGGGCAGATGGAGGGAAGGGGATTGGTATGGGGCACCTGTTTCGGGCAACCTGTATTGCAAAACAATTATTACAGTCATATAATATCATTACGAGAATAATATCTAAGGAGAATGAAGCCACTAGAAATTTTATTGAGCACAGTGGGCTGGAGCATTTATTCATTTCCGAAAACATATCGGTAGATCAGGAAATAAACTTGCTTCAGGAGGTTATTGAAGAGGTAAGCCCACTTCTGTTTTTTTTGGATGTGTTGGAAGAAGATACAAACAAAACATACGTATCTGCTATTAATCAATATCCTTTCACATTTATAGCGATAACGGATGCTAGCTTTTATAGGCCAATTGAGGCAGACATCATTCTTAATGGAAATCCTAACCAGATAAGTTTGGACTATTCTGCTGAAAGTGGCAAATATTTAATTGGTCCGAAATATTTCATTATGGCTCCTGAATATGGTGCTACAGAAGTTCGCAAACCCGGTGAAACCGTAAGAAGAGTTTTGGTCACTCTTGGGGGAAGTGATCACAATGACCTTATGTTCAGACTAATTGATGCACTGAATCACATTAGTCCTAGTCTAAAACTGATGCTAATAACCTCAGAAAACACGGGCTATCTTCCCCGGCTGAGGGAATATATGAAGCACCAGAATGAACTTGACTATGAGCTTCACGCAGATGTCGATACATTAATCAATTACTGGAGTGAAAATGATGTGGCAATTTCAGCCGGTGGAAATACATTGTTTGAAAGGATTGCTACGCGTATTCCAGGAGCCACGGTCTGTCAATTGACCCGTCAAATGGAAATCGCTGATGCATTCGAAGGTTTGGGAGTAAATTCGAATATTGGCTTTGGCCCCGAATTGACGGATGACGAATTGGAAAATGGTATAAGGAAGTTTATTAGCAACAGGGCAAATCACAATAATCAGTTTCAGAGATCACCTGATATTGTATCTGGAGACGGACTTATTTTGTTAATCCAGGAAATAGGTAGAAAACTGCATAAAAATTAACATGGACTATTACGAAGAATTAAAACAACCCGACCCAAGAGCACTGTTTATTGCCGAGGCGGGAATCAATCACGATGGCGACATTCAGAAAGCAAAAAAGATGGTTGACGCCGCAGCTGAGGCCAATGCTGATTACTGTAAATTTCAATCATTCAAGGCAAAGAAACTCGTTACTCCAGATGCCCTCACGAGTACTTATATTGATAAGGGGAGCCACAAAGGTGAGTCCTTTCGAGATTTGTTGAAACGACTTGAGCTAAGTGAAGATGATCATCAGGAGTTGAAGGAATATTGCGACAGTAGGAATATTAAGTTCCTCTCTACAGCATTTGATCAGGATTCCTTTGATTTTTTGCTGGAACTAGACATTGATATGGTTAAAGTTGCCTCTGGGAATTTGACCAACATACCGCTAATTAGGCATATGGCAGCATCGGGATTACCGATGTTTATGTCAACCGGGATGGCCACCTTGGGTGAAATCGAGACTGCCCTTGAAGCAATGATCAAGGAAGGGAATGACAAAATTCTCCTGTTTCATTGTATTTCCTGGTATCCGGCAGAAATTGAGACTACCAATTTGAGATATATGGAAACACTGAAATCTGCATTTGGCTATCCAGTAGGGTACTCTGATCACACACTGGGAATAAATATGACCATTGCTGCGCGGGCAATGGGCGCCGTCGCGCTTGAAAAGCACTTCACCCTTGACAGTACTGAGTTCGGACCTGATCATGAAGCATCCATTGAACCTCTTGAGATGAAATCCATGGTAAAAGGGATAAGGGAGGTAGAGGCAGGATTTGGTTCCTTTAAAAGGCAGTTTTTTGAAAAGGAGATTGGCCAGAGAAAAGTGCATCGTACAAGTATCGTAGTAAGCCAACCAATTGCGAAGGGAGAAACCTTCACAAAGGAAAATCTTACAATTAAAAGACCTGGAATTGGGATAATGCCAAAAAACTGGGATAAAGTGCTTGGTAAAAAAGCACTTACAGACTTGACACCGGAGACTTTGTTGAGCTGGTCCGAGATCGGCTAATTAAGAACTGAACATGAAGGACATCGTAATCATTGGAGCTCGAATAGATGGACATGCTGGGGTAGTTGTTAGCGCCGTGCTGGCTCTTGGGAAATATAGGTTAGCTGGATTCATTGATAATACACCTGAACTTCAAGGAACTAATATTGGAAATGTTAGTGTTTTGGGGTCCTCAGACGATTTGGGGAATTTGAACCTTACAGGGAAAAGTGTCCACATAGCCATAGGAGATAACTCCGCCAGGTACGAGCTTTACAAAAAGTTAAAGACGCTCAATATTGAGGTTGAGACTATTATTCATCCGTCAGCAATTGTTGACGGTAATGTCACAATAGGTGAAGGGAGTTTTGTAGCGCCGGGTGCCATAATTAACAGCAACGCTGAAATCGGTAAAGTTGTCATAATCAATACAGGTGCAATTATCGAGCATGATAATAAATTAGCTAATGCTGTACACATGGCTCCAGGTACTACGACTGCTGGAAGAGTAGATGTGAATGAATTGGCGTTTGTAGGAGTCGGATCAACTATTTTACCTGATATAACGGTAGGGACTGGGGCAATGATAGGTGCAGGATCAACCATCGTTAAGGATGTTGAACCTCAAATGACTGTAATCGGCTATGCGGCTCAGAAATACAAGAAAAAGAACATATACACGTCTACTGAAACGCCTGAAGATGGTAAATAAGACTGATCAGATAGAGATTAAGGGTAAGTATATTGGACAGAATTGCCCTGTCTTGATTATAGCTGAAGTGGCGTCAGCTCATGAAGGCAATTTTGATGACCTTCTAAAACTGATTGACCTTGCGGCAAAGACCGGTGCAGATGCGGTCAAATTTCAGGTTCTCAACGCGGAATCGCATATGACCCCAAAACACCAGATTTGGGATTTGGTACAACAACTCGAGTTTTCAAAGGATGAATGGATTGAAGCGGCCGAATACACGCGAGCGAACTCCAGTATGTTATTGTTAGTGGATGTATATGATATTCAGAGTATTACAACCGTAACAGCCATGAAGTCCGATATGATCAAAATTCACTCCGCGGATCTGAATAATTTCGAGCTGATTGAAGCTGCAGCCAAGCTCAAAATCCCCGCGATGATAGGAGTGGGTGCATCTTCCTTAGATGAGATAGAACAGTGTATTAAAGTGTATAGAGATAGCAATCCAGAAGGGTTCTTATCCTTAATGCACGGATATCAGGGGTTTCCTACGGAACTAGAGGATATGAATATACGTCAGCTGACATTGCTGAGAGAGCATTTTGGACTCCCTGTTGGTTTTCTTGACCATGCCGAAGGCGATACAGATGCTTC
>DTRI01000131.1 GCA_012966015.1 Flavobacteriales bacterium
TTGGATGGAGTACTTTTTCCTCTCCCACGAAGGTCAGCTACGAAAACGTCATAACCTTGTTGTGCCAGATAGGGAGCCAGTCCTTTGCCAGATGATGAATAGAATATTTTCCCATTTTCAATGGAGCCGTGAACCATAAATATGGGCTGCCCACCTGCATTGCTATAGAATCGCTTTAAATGAAGCGTATCGGTATTGTTTACGGGAATGAAAATAGACTCTGACTGAATATTTCCTTGGGAATCCATCTTAGCTGATGGTAGAGAAAAGCCTTCTCCAGCGAATTTTTGAGAACCAAGACTTGGCTTGATCAATAGAAAACCAGATAAACACCGCCTTCCCAACGATATGATCCTCGGGGACAAATCCCCAAAACCGTGAATCAGCTGAATTGTCTCTATTGTCGCCCATCATAAAGTAGTAGTCCATGTTAAACGTGTACGACTCTTGCTCTATACCGTTAATCAGGATCTTACCTTCTGTTACCGCTAGCTCATTTCCTTCGTATACCGTGATTATCCTTTTATACAGGGCGATATTACTCACATTCAGCTCAACGCTTTTTCCCTTTTGAGGAATTGTAATTGGCCCAAAATTATCCTTGTTAAATTTGAAATTGGAATCCGCTGGGAAAATATAGGAGGCATAACTATTTTCCGAATCACAGATCGGCTTTACATCTTGCACATTCGAAAAGGTGTTCAGCTTCTTCATATTCTCAGCGGTGAGAGAAAATCTGTAGTCTCCCTGATTGGATACCAGCCCACCCTCTGTCACATCCATTTTCTCCAGCACTCTTGGATTTAGGGTGTTTCCATCTGTTTTCACATGGTATGAATACTGCATTTCCGCTGGCATCTCAGCTTCTTCACCGTTAATATGCAGGGTTTTATTAATCACAGTCAGCTCATCACCCGGAATTCCTACGCAGCGTTTGATATAGTTTTCTCTTTTGTCTACCGGCCTGAAATCCTCCATTGGATAATTGAAAACAACCACATCATTATTCTGTATTTTACCAAATCCAGGTATTCTGAAGTAGGGCAAATTGATCCACTCAAGGTAGGATTGGGTGCTCTCCGTAAGTGGTAGGGTATGATGGGCGAATGGAAAAGAAAGTGGAGTGTTGGGTATTCGTGGCCCATAGCTTACCTTGCTTACGAATAAGAAATCACCTACCAGCAATGATTTTTCCATGGAAGGGGTAGGAATGGTGAACGCCTCTATAAAGAACATTCGGATCAGGGTTGCCGCAACTACAGCAAATACAATAGCATCTATCCACTCTCGGGCTGCACCTTTTTTCTTTGCCCCTTCTGTTTTGAATGAGGTTATAATCAACAAGTACCCCAAGGTTTCACCTATAAAGAATAGAACTACAGCAGTGGTCGTACCCATCGTAGAAAATGCCAGTGGGAAAAAACAAATCAACGCTAAAAAGAAGGTCGTGATTATCATCGCCCTGATTCTCTTATTCAATGCTTTAAACTTTTCTATCATTTTATTCTGTTAATTTTCCAATAAATCATCCATGGTGAAAACACCTTTTTTACCGGGTAGCCATTCGGCGGCCACTACCGCACCAATTGCAAAGCCGGCCCGCCCTTTCGCAGTATGTTTAAGTTCTATATTATCAACACTCGAATCATAGGATACACTATGAGTTCCGGGTACATTGCCTTCTCTGTGAGAAATAATAGAGATCGATCCATCCTCTGATGTTTCCTTATTTTCCCATTTAGATTTGCTGCTCAGGTTTTTGATAAGCCCTTCCGCCAGTGTAATTGCCGTTCCACTTGGTGAGTCGAGCTTTTCCGTGTGGTGTGTTTCCTCTATGCTGACATTATATGATGTGTGAGGATTCATCAATCGTGCAAGCTTTTCATTCGCATTGAACATAATGTTAACACCCAGGCTAAAATTGGAAGCATAGAATAAAGCTCCTTGGGTATGGATACACAGGTCTTTTACTTCTTCAAAATTTTTCATCCATCCCGTCGTACCTACAATTATTGGGAGCTTAACGCTCAAGCATGCTTTAATATTATTCACTGCACTATTTGGGACGCTAAAATCTATTGCTGCATCTATATTTGAGAGATCTGCATTGTCGATCGTGTTTGCAGAATCGAGTCTTAACCCAATTGTGTGATCTCTGGAAGTTGCAATTGCTTCTATTTCTTTCCCCATCTTTCCGTATCCTATCAAAGCAATGTTCATGGGGTTGGCTATAGCGGGTGGGTGGTGTATGTAAAAATCGCGTAAAATTACAATTTTAACGACAACCTGCCTCCTATATATGGATCGGCTGAATGGCTGGTCCAGTGATACTCCGGTTGAAAGTTAAGTGAGAGGTCATCACTAATGTCATAGGTAAAGAAATGTGCATCCACTGCCGCGTCAATAATATTTAGAAGATAAAGCACACCTGTGAAAATAATAGAGAGATCTCTTCGCCTGTGGTACAATTCTTTGAAGTACTCTAGCTGTGCTTCACTGTATTTCGTCTCTCCGTTGATGAGCTGATCGTCAAATATGTCTATTGTACTGCTGTCCAGATCAGCCCTGAGAATATAGGCTGTCCTGAATGTATTGTACTTTTTGTTGTTTTCGACTACCGAGTAGGTCAGCCCGGCCAGTCCAGCATAGATGATAGGAATCTTCCAGTATTTCTTGTTGTACGCCTGACCCAGACCGGGCAATAAAGCCGACATAAGAGATGCCGCTTTTGTAGAGTGTGATTTTGAAGTATCTGAGTCGTTTCCCTTCAAAGTCTTGTCTGTAATGTGTTTCACTGTGCTGCCTTCTTGCAGCGTGTCTACGCGTTGCGCTCCAGCGTAATGAGCAAACGCAATGAGAATAAATAATAAAGGCAAGATTTTCAAGGAAGCTGTTTGTAATCTAGTTAGTCTATATCCAGCACATCCAAAATTCTGGTCAGGTCCTCTTCGGAGCTGTATGGAATAACGATCTTTCCCTTTTTGTTATTGTATCCGGATACAACCACTTCTGTATCAAAATGGGTGGATAGTCTGTAATTAAGCTTTTTGTGTTCATTTGAAAGCATGTGAGGGGCTTGCTTTTCGATACTTCCCTCTTTTCTGTCTATAGACCTCACCAGCTCCTCAACCTGACGTACGGAAAGTCCATTCTTTACAGTTTTCTTGTAAATTCCCAGCTGCACGCTCTCATCTTCGATGTTTATAATGGCACGTGCATGGCCCATCTGAATTAGCTGGTCTCTCAAGCCGATTTGTACTTCAGAAGGCAGTTTTAGCAATCTCAGGTAATTACTAATGGTGGCCCTGTTTTTTCCCACTTTTTCGCTGAGCTCATCTTGTGAGAGACCTACTTCTTCTGTTAGTCTCTTGAAACTTATAGATATTTCAATAGGATTAAGCTGTTCTCGCTGTATATTTTCAACCAGTGCCATCTCCAGCATTTGCTGATCATTGGCAATTCGTATGTAGCACGGAACTTCTGCGAGTCCAGCCAGCTTACACGCCTTGAGCCTTCTTTCACCAGAAATAATCTGGTATTTTTCGTAACCCATTTTTCTTACCGTGATGGGTTGGATGAGATTGTGCTCTTTGATTGAGTTAGCGAGGTCATTCAAGGCTTCAGCATCAAACTTCGTTCTGGGCTGGAAGGGATTAGCGTCAATACTGCTGAGCGGTAAATTGGCGATTGATCCCACCACCTTATCTGCATGAGCCACTCCAGAAGTATCAACTTCCGGTTTGCTGGTAACATCTGTATCGTAATTTTCGAGCAGAGCGCTGAGTCCCTTTCCTAGTGCATTTCTTTTCGCTGCCATTTGTTTTTCCGCTTGTTGGTTGTTGTTCTATTGGTTGTGAGGCCTTCCTTTAACCTGGTATTAGCAATATCAAAATATCCTTTGTCCAGTTCATAGCCGATAAATTTTCTATTGCAATTGGTTGCCGCTACACCCGTACTCCCACTTCCCATGAAGGGATCTAGAATAGTCTGTTCGCCAAAGCTCACTAACTTTACCAGGTGTTCCATCAACTCTACAGGTTTAAGAGTCGGGTGGTGATTAAATTTGTCTTTACCTTGCCTCACTTTTGGAACGAGAAAGAATTTGTCATATCCATCTTCAAACTTCTGTGTTCTGATGATATTGGAAGGTACCCTGCCTTTTGGATGCGGGTTGTGCCCAACTTTAGATTCACCCTTTTCATAAGGGATTCTAGATTCTTCAATGTTCAGGGCACCTGTTCCATATTTGATCATGTTTTGTGCCACAGACAAACCATCTTCTAAAGGTTTCTGTATCATAATAATGGGTTCATACGCCGGCTTTAATGACAGTCCGGCCCCTTTGAACCGCTGACCTAGCTTGGAAGTCGGCTCATATCTGAATTTTATGCCGGCTGACTTGTAACTATTCGCTCCTCCTTTTTTGTAACCCTGCACGTATTGATATACGCCAGCCATTTGACTTTCTGCTCCCAGCTCCTTGTCGATATCAATTGCCAGATTACGACTCTTGGGCATACCGTTCAGGAAGGACCAAAACAGTACGTCTTTGATCATTAGGCCGCTGTCCTCTAAATGAACCATTATCCGGTGCATCAGCTTAATAGAGGTGAACACAAGTCCAAATCCCCCGGGCTTGAGTACTGAGAGGGTATCCTTCCAAATTTGGCTGTCTGGAAGGTTTTTATCCCAATGGTTATTCTGAAATGAAATACCGTAGGGTGGGTCGGTTATCAAAGCATCAATTGAGTCATTCTTGACGTCCTTCAACCCATAACAACTGCTGTTGCGAATAATATGTGTGTCTTTACCCATGCCTATAAAGGTCAGGATTTTTTGTTAGAAATAAAATGGTAAAGAATAATGGTGAAAATGTTCTTGCGTTTAGCCTATTTGTATTAGCCGGCCGCTAACTAATTACCTGTCGCGTCGGTTTTGATAAGATAAACGTTTTTTGTCTTCTCCAATTTTTCACCTTCAGGTTGTGAGATAACTGTAGATCCTCCAATTACAAAACCACCATCATCAGTCTGATCAACGGAATTTCCGTAGTCATCAGAATCATCCCCAAATGTACTGGTCCACTTCACATTTCCATTTTCATCAGTGCGGATCAGGTAAGCGTCTATCCCTCGTCCGAAACTATTGCTGTATCCTGCAACTACAAAACCACCGTCATGAGTTTGTTGTACGCTCATGCCATAATCGTCGGTTTTTCCGCCAAAGGTCTTGGTCCACATTTGATTTCCATCTTTGTCAGCACGGACCAGGTAAACATCAACACCTCCAGCACCAAAACTTTCCGTATACCCGGTTATAATATAACCCCCGTCAGCGGTTTGCGCTACACAGTTACCCTCTTCACTACCGGTGCCGCCAAAAGTTTGCATCCACATCTTCTTTCCCTTTATATCCGATCGAATTAGATATACATCGTAATCGCCAGCTCCGAAGCTATTGGTTCTGCCAGTAATAATAAATCCGCCGTCTGAGGTTTCCTGAACCGAATTACCTTGTTCAATACCGCTGCCACCATAAACCTTGGTCCAGGCAGTGTCTCCATTTTGTTTTACTTTTAAGATATAGGCATTCACGGTACCCTTTCCAAAACTGTAAGTTTCACCCGCAATAATGTAACCTCCATCTTTGGTTTCCCATACTGAATTACCTTGGTCTAACCCGATACCTCCATAGGTTCTTGTCCAAAGTGTATCCCCTGTGCTTTTTGTTTTTATCAGGTAAACATCAGTCTTGCCGGCGCCGCGGGAATTTGTGTATCCTGTGATGATGAAACCTCCGTCTGCTGTTTCGCGTATTGAAAGCCCTTCCTCGCTCCCTCTTCCCCCGTATTGCTTGGTCCATAGTGTTTTACCAATGGCGTCTGACTTAACAAGGTAGGCTTGCACGCCTCCGCCTCCAAAGCTGACGGTTCTGCCGACAACAACATAGCCGCCATCTTTTGTTTGTTGCACTGCATTTCCCCGATTGTAAAAATCTGTTTCGCCAATTGACTTTTTAAAAGAGGCTTGGCCGTAGAGATTGGGAGATAAAATTGTGATTGCACAGAGAAGTGCAATCCTTATTCTTCTCTGGTGCAAGGCTAAATTATACATTGGGTAACTGATTTTTTAGACAGACCCAATATTAACTATTTTAAATCACATCAGCAACGTTTTCTTCCTGCAGCGTTTTGGCTTTTTCGTTGCGCTGTATCAGCTCTCTTGCAAGGTTTAAATAATTGATCGCTCCCTTGCTGCTTGCATCGTGCATAATGATGGTCTGCCCAAAACTTGGGGCTTCACCCAATCTAGTATTTCTTTGAATGATCGTATTGAATACCATGTGCTGGAAGTGCGTTTTGACCTGTTCTACAATCTGATTAGATAGCCGTAATCTGCTATCATACATGGTAAGCAGGAACCCTTCAATTTCTAAATCTGGATTCTGCCTGGATTGAATGATCTTGATGGTATTCAGCAATTTGCCTAATCCTTCAAGTGCAAAATACTCACACTGAACCGGTACTATTACGGAGTCTGCTGCTGTTAATGAATTGATAGTAATAAGCCCTAATGAAGGAGAGCAATCAATGATGATGTAATCGTATTTGCCTCTAACTTTAGCGAGCGTTTCTTTCATCTTGTGCTCTCTGTTGGCAAGATTTATCATTTCAATTTCCGCTCCCACCAGATCAATATGTGCAGGGATGATGTCTAAGTTCGGCGTTTCAGATTTTAAGATTACATCATTGGGGTCCAAATGGTTGATGATGCACTCGTAGATGCTCGTTTTGATATTCTTTGGCTCAAAACCCAATCCGGAAGTGGAATTGGCTTGCGGGTCAGCGTCAACCAGTAAAGTCTTGTATTCCAATACCGCCAGGCTGGCCGCAAGATTGATAGAAGTGGTTGTTTTGCCAACTCCTCCCTTTTGATTTGCAATTGCTATTGTTTTGCTCATGTGTGTTTTACAGATCTATGGATTCTCCAATATTAATAATACTTAACTGCTTACCCTTATCGGTAAACTCCTTTTTAGCGCGGTCTTTGTCTATAACGATGTAGCCAAATGTATCGTAGTGCATGGCTATGATATTATCGCATTTTATAAAGTCGGCTGCAATTACGGCATCGCTTATTCCCATGGTAAAATTGTCTCCAATAGGTAAGAACGCAAAATTGATGTCTTCGTAATCTCCCAACAGTTTCATGTCATAAGTTAGTGCCGTGTCTCCAGCATAATAAAAACTGACGCCATCGCTTTTTACAACAAAGCCGCCTGGGTTTCCGCCATACGTTCCATCCGGTAATACACTCGAGTGAACCGCATTCACATATTTTACTGTACCAAAGTCAAAGGACCATTCCCCGCCGTGATTCATTGGATGCCCGTTATCCACACCTTGTGCGCCAAACCACGTCACAATTTCAAAATTGGAAACGATGGTAGCGCCAGTTCTCTTGGCAATGCTTACTGCATCTGCCACGTGATCTTCATGCCCATGTGATATGAAAATGAAGTCGGCAGGTATTGAATCAACGGTCACGTCTTTTGCCAACTCGTTGGGAGAAATGAACGGATCAAACAGAAGGTTTTTCCCGCCCGCCACTATGCCAAAAGTAGAATGCCCGTAGTAAGTAATCCTCATTGTAATCTGGTGAAGCTAAGAAAGCTATATTTAAAATGCTTTCTTTTGAACGCGACTAAAATTAGTGTTTCTAGTGTTGGGGAACACTCAGGAGGCCAATAAACTTTTAAACATTTTCGTGTTAATATGAACGTTTGGTACGAGATCGTTCGTCGCTCATAATTTTCAAACTTTGTATGTCCAACTGCGAGCGGTTCTGTGCCAAAGCTAAATACATGAAAAATGATTGAAGAAATATTAAATCAAATAGAACCTATATATCTGATACAATTTTTGATTACTCTATTTCTTGCCGTGCTTTTTTTACACTCAGGAATTGATAAAGTGGTGGACTGGAAAGGGAATTTGGTATGGCTTAAGGAGCATTTTAGCAAATCGATTTTGAAACATATAGTACCGATTATGTTGGCAATAGTTACTGTGTTAGAGCTAATTGCTGGAGTTCTCTGCCTGGTCGGTGGAATTATTGTCGCCGCCACAGGCTACGGAGCTATTGCATTTATCGGAGTGTTTTTTGCCACCGTTAACATACTGCTGCTGTTTTTTGGGCAAAGACTCGCCAAGGATTATGAAGGAGCCGCGGTACTTGCAGGCTACTTCCTACTCTGTATATTTGGGCTATACTTCCTGCGGTAGCCAAATTCAGCGGCTGCTCCTTAGGTATTGGTATTGTATTGTGCTTATTGCGACTTATTTTCTTCTTCTGAAGACGCTGAATCCTGCTCTTCTTCCTTTGCCGCAGCAGCTTCTGCAGCATCAATGGTGGCAGCATCTTCTGAATTTTGCTCCGGTTCCTTTCCCAGGTCTTCGAAATTCAAGTCCGTGAATTTATTAGCTCCTTCAGTACTACTATCCGTAACCGCTTCTTCTGTATTACCTTCTGATGCTTCAGCAGCTTCAGTCGTTTGTGTTTCAGCTACTAAAGGTTCTTCAGTTGCTTCAGTTGCTTCTGGTACTTCAGTTGCTTCAGTTGCTTCAGTTGTTTCAGTTGCTTCAGTTGTTTCTGGTGCTTCAGTTGTTTCTGGTGCTTCAGTTGTTTCTGGTGCTTCAGTTGTTTCTGGTGCTTCAGTTGTTTCTGGTGTGCTTACTGGTTCAGCAGCAGGCGTGGTATCCACCTTGGTTTCCACTGTTGCCGAATCTGCAGCTTTCTGGTCACTGGATGCATCCGCAGTGGCAGCTTCAGCATTGTTCTCCGTTGCTGATTCTGTTGTAGGAGGCCTTTTCTTTTCATAGCTATCACCCGCATTGTGATGAGAACGGATGGGAACCTCTCCCTTTTCTTTAATAATGAATTCCATAACCTCTGATAGCCTATCAGAAAATTTTTCAAAATCCTCCTTATATAAGAAGAGCCGATGCTTTTCATATCGAAATGTACCGTCATCATTGTAACGCTTGGTACTTTCGGTAAGGGTTAGGTAGTAATCATCCGCTTTCGTAGCTTTAACATCAAAGAAATAAGTTCTTTTTCCAGCTCTTACATACCTTGAAAAGATATCATCTCTCTGTATTTTTTTGTCCGCTATATCTTCCATCATTTCCTGCTTTATAAGCCATTTTACCAGTTTTCTGGTTTTCGGTTAACTAGTGAATTTGTTCAGCTTAATAAGTTAATAACCTCGATTAATGCGCATTCTAGGCATACAAATATAATAAAATAAACGTTAAGGTTCAACAGGACAGCAACAGGGGATTAATGATGAAAATTACTGAGAAAGTGGTTGCTCCTCGAGCAATTGTTTTTGGTATAATTCATAGTACAAACCACGTAGCTCCATCAACTCTAGATGAGATCCCTGCTCTTTGATGGCTCCCTGGTCCAACACTATAATATTATTCGCATTTTTAACAGAAGAAACTCGATGGCTAACAATGATGCTTGTTCTGTCTTTCATCACCTCGTTGAGGTTATTCAGAATGGCCTCCTCAGTTTCTGTATCTACAGCCGACAAACAATCGTCAAAAATCAGGATTAACGGCTCTTTTATAATAGCCCTGGCGATGGCTACCCGTTGTTTTTGCCCTCCGGATAGCGTTATGCCTCGTTCGCCTACTACGGTTTCCAATCCCTTTGAAAATTCTTCTATGTCTCTTAATATCACTGCTTTTCTCGCCGCTTCCTGAATATCGCTCATTTTGCTGTTGACGTTTCCAAAGGCAATGTTGTTTGCAATTGTATCAGAAAATAGAAATACATCTTGCGGCACATAACCAATAATCTTGCGAATTTTTCCCGGTGCAATGCCAGTGATATCCTCACCATCCAGCTCAATCGTACCTGTATCAGGATTGTACAGTCGGCAGATAAGATTAACAAGTGTAGATTTTCCGGACCCTGTTTTACCTAAAACAGCGAGTGAATTCCCCTTTGGGATTTTAAATGTTACATTGTTAAGTGCCACAATTCCAGAGTCTTTATAGGTGAAGCTCACGTTCTCAAAAGCAATTCCATCACGAATAACCATTTCTTCTTGATCAGAATCCATCTTATACTGCTCTGTTTGTTCATTGAGAAACTCATTTATTCTGGTTTGAGAAGCTGCTGCACGTTGAACCAAAGAAGTTACCCATCCCAATGATGCGACTGGCCATGTGAGCATATTCACGTAAATGATGAATTCTGCAATGTTACCATTGGTGATATTACCTGCAATCACTTCAATTCCACCGAAATAAACGGTTAACAGTGTACTCAGGCCTATAAGTAAGATCATGAACGGGTGAAACAAAGCGTTTACCTTAACCAAAGCCAGTGACTTGTCTTTATATTGGTTGCATTCTTCTCTAAAGTTTTGGATAGAACTATTCTCACGGTTATATGCTTTGATCACTCTAATACCAGAAAATGCCTCCTGTGTAAAAATGGAAAGGATTGAAAGCTGATGCTGAACAGATTCACTTTTCCTGTTTATTACATTGCTTACAAAGTAAATGGTGAATGAAAGAATAGGCAAAGGTGTGAGCACGTATAAGGTTAGCTTGGGATTTACGCTTATCATGGTAGAGATAACAAGAATAAACAGTACCACCAGGTTAATGGTGTACATGATAGCCGGGCCTAAATACATCCGTACACGGCTTACGTCTTCGCTTATGCGATTCATCAGGTCACCAGTGTTGTTTCTCTTATAAAAGTTATTGTTCAGAGTCTGGTATTTCTCATATACTTCGCCTTTTAAATCAAATTCAATATAACGAGATACGACAATAACAGTTTGGCGCATGAGAAACGTGAATATACCTTTAAGCAGAGCGAAAATCAGCACCAGAGCGCCAAAAAACAGTAGCTTGTCAGCGAGATCCTGGTTAGCAATAAATTGATTCAGGAAATCTGTGAAGAAGTATGTTTTTGCTGCAGCTTGTTCGCTTCTGCCAGCTACTTCGTCAAAAGCCTCCCTGATTACCTGGGCAGGATATATAGCAAAGAGGTTGGAAAGAACAATAAATACCGTACCCAGTGCAAGCCGGACCTTGTATTTAAGTAAGTACTTATTCAGGTATGTTAAGGAATTCACATCAGTATTTTCGGCAAAGATACTAGTGTAGTGTATAAGTTAGCAATAAAATGACAGGCGGAATTAAGTCGTTGAACAGGTCAATAGGATGAATTAGTGTTCAAGCGCCATGGTGTTTAAGTTAAAGTTGCTATTCAAACACCTTAAAATCTTGGCACTTTAACGTATATCTTGAACAACACCAGTATTATTTCATTAATTTTGCCGCATAATCTGATCGTTCTTTATATGTTTAGCAGGAGGCAGTTGAGGATAAGGGTAATGCAAGCGCTTTATGCGTTTCTTTCACAAGGAGGAGGAAAGCCCCGGGAAGGTGTAAGGGAATTATTGAAGAGCATTGACAAGGCTTTCGAGTTATATTGTTTCTTGTTGCTACTGCTCAAAGAGACTTACCAGTATGCATTACTAGATCGTGATTTGGGACTTGCTAAAAACATTCCCACTGAGGAAGATCAAAACCCCAATAATAGATTTATCGAAAACGAAGCGCTGAAGGCACTGGCCACCCACAAGCCTTTGGATACCCTGTGCAATAAATTGGGTTTGATATGGAATCCGGAAGATGAACTTCCCAAAAAGATATTTATTGAATTTAAAAAGAGTGAGCAATACAATGCCTACCTGAAGTCTGAAACGACATCCATCCATGAAGATGTTGAGATCGCTGTTACGCTCTTTCGGAGCTTTTTGGTTCCCCATGAACTCGTTCTGCAAATTGTGGACGAAAGATCTGTGTATTGGGAGAGCGGGGTGGAGAGCATGACCCCAATTGTAGTTGGAACAATCAAGTCACTCAAGAATTCGAATTGGAAGCTACACGCAAAAAAAATAGATAAAGATGATGAGGACTTTATTAAAATGCTATTCGAAACTACGTTGCAAAATAATGAGGAGTACGCGAAATATATTGGCGATAAATCTAAGAATTGGGAAACCGACCGAATTGCGTCTATGGACATACTCCTCATGAAAATGGCCATCTCCGAGATTTTGAATTTCTCCGATATTCCAACCAAAGTCTCTCTGAATGAGTATATAGAACTTTCAAAACAGTTCAGCGCACCTCAAAGCAAGTCATTCATTAATGGCATTCTGGATAAGATTGTTTCAGATTTGAATAAGAAGAAGAAGATAAAGAAAACGGGTAAGGGTTTGCGGGTGTGATGTCCGGTAAGTCAACGTGGCAAAACTCAGCTCACTTTCTAACAATCCTGCTCTTAAAAAAGAGGTAAAGAGGGAACATCATCATTGCCACTACGGAATAGATTGCTACCTCAAATACTGGCTCTTTTCCTGTTACGTTTTCTGCATAAGGACCAATGAAATTCACAATAAAGAGGTAGATAATAAATGTGGTGAAAAATAACAGTGTACGGGATATGTTGTATGGTAAAGTCGCCCGGGTGAATATAAAAACGAAAGCAAAAAACAGAAGTATACAGGCCAAAACACCTATTTCTCCTAAAAATCGGAATCTGTGTTCACTTTTTTCTTTCTTTACCTTCTCAGCCTCTGTATTCTCCTTCCTAATCCTCTCTTGATTTTCAAAATTGCATTTTGTTTCTAAGCGACTCAAGGCTTTCTCCATTTCTTCTTTAGCCAGGGTTTTATTTATTGTGGATTGTAGCAAGTTGTATTTATTTACCAGTTTGTAATCACCAATGTTGGTGCTAACATCTGCAAGTGCTTTATAAGCAATTTTCATATTCACATTATGTCCTGATTCTTCAGCAAGAGCCAATCCTTTATTAATGTATTTAACTGCATCTTCAAATTTATTCAGTGCGTGATAAACATGACCAATATTTAAGTACGCGTCCATAATTTCATCAGTATTCACACTTTCGCTGCTCATGTCCAAGCTGCTAAAATAATTTTCTAGTGCGGCTGAATAATCGCTGTTTGCCTGCTCAGTTTTTCCATTCTCCCGCGACAGATTGCCCATGCTATAATGCAGAAGCCCAATATAATTGTACAAACGGACTAAGCCATATTTATCTCCTATTTCATTACTGATTTTTAAACTTTCTGAAAATATCTTAGCTGCAGTTGAGTAAGCCAGGTTCGTTTGTGCAGTATCTCCGTTCTCCTGTAATGCAGAGCCTTTCTTCAAATAAACAGTTCCGATACCATTGTTGCATGATATATAGCCTCGCTTAGCATCTAGGATGCACTGCCGCCTAATCTCTGGGGATACTGAACTTTTCTCATTATCGATTAGCTCAAGCAATTCACTTTCAGTGCTTCTGCTCCTAAAGAGATAATCGTGTGCCTCCCGGTACTCGCCGTGTTCTTCATAGAACAAGCCCATTTCATAATAGGTTTTGGCAATTTGCTGCATAGCTTCCCATAGCCTGCCAGGATCATCATCGTGCTTATATATTTTTAATAATTCTTTCTTGACGCCAAGGCTTTTATTTAAATAAACAAGCGTCTTACTATAGTCTCCCAAGCTTCTGAAAAGAAACTTCAGATTGTCATATGCGGCAGAAATTCCTTCCTTGAACCTTAGCTCTTCAGCGAGCTTTAATCCTCGATCCGCATATATTTTGGCTTGAAGCGGCTCCCTCTCAACATATGCCCGCGATAATTTATTGAGGATAATGACCTTATCAATATTTTCTTTTCCTACTTCTTCATCTAATCTGGTTAAAGAGTCAATACTGGCAGCAATAATTTGCAAATGATTCTCTAGAGAATCATTTGTTTTGGTATGCTCAATGCTCGCTTCTGACTCCATCGTATCAGACCAGCTGATATTAATTAGCAGCAGTAAACTGATTGTTAGGAGTGCTCTTTTTTTCATTATTCAATAGTTACAGGGTGGTATAATATGCTAATTGAAGCTATGTCGCTGGCCCTGCCATGCATGCTCCTGCTCCGAAGCTTCAGCCCAAACATAAAGCAGGCAAACCGTAATAAATATACAAATTCCCGCCTTATCTGCCAGCCGGTCGGATACTTCTGCATAAAAACGGTTATGGCTAATTGGATGGCTATATGCACTTATTGTGCTTACGCGCCCTACATCCCCGTCCCATGTAAACATAAATAAATTTGTTCTGTAACCTCAGTTAATGATATCTTTGCATCCGTGAAAAATAACGCATACCTATTATTGGCAACAACTCTCTTTCTAATGAGCTGCAGTACCGGCTCGGAGAGTGAAATTGGAACTGGGATTTCCACAGATGTTGTGTTGAATCCTGCCACAGCGTCTGAATCTGGATCAGAAGTTACTTTACCCAAAATGGTATTTGATAATATAGAATACGATTTTGGAGAGATAGCGCAGGGGGAAAAGGTGGTGCATGCGTTTAAATTTAAAAACGAGGGCGAAAACACACTGATAATTTCGGATGTTTCAGCCAAGTGTGGATGCACCGTAACGGAATGGCCCAAGATACCTATTGAACCGGGAGCTTCCAGCGAAATTGAAGTGGTTTTTTCAAGCGAAGGGAAGACGGGACATCAGGTAAAAGTAATTACGGTTATTACTAATTCGATGCCCAACACAACTGTTTTGAAAATTTCTGGAGACGTACTCACTCCGACAATTGACTAATTTTTAATTTATCCATTTATAATTTTTTATTCTATGTACAACTTAATACTAATGGAGGCGCCTCAAGGAGAATCCAATCCAATGGGGACATTTATTATGCTTGGGTTGATTATGATCGTCTTTTATTTGTTCATGATACGCCCACAAATGAAGAAGAGCAAGGATCAAAAGAAATTCAGGGAAGGAATCAAGAAAGGGGAAAAGATCGTGACTATTGGAGGGATACACGGAAAGATTGCAGAGATCAAGGACGCAACAGTTCTTATAGATGTGGAAGGCGGGAACAGGCTAAAAATTGAAAAGTCTGCTATTTCGCTGGAATCATCGGCGACTTTAAACAAGTAGTAAATTACGCTAATTAGATCAATTAATATCCACAGTGGGTTTACAGCGGCAAATCAAATTTTCCGGTCTTTGATCGGTACTGATTTAGTTATCTAACATCATATTATGCTCAAAGTAGGAATTACCGGAGGCATTGGAAGTGGAAAGACAACCGTAGCAAAGGTGTTTTCTACCTTGGGTATAGCTGTATATAATGCTGATGAACGCGCCAGATCAATAACGGCTACGGATCCGGAAGTAAGAGAGAAAATCGTCACATTATTCGGCGCGGAAGTATTCAATGTAAAGAATGCGTTGAACAGAGCAAAGCTTGCTGAGGTGGTATTCAGTGATGCAGAAGCATTAGAGAAACTAAACGCAATTGTACATCCTCGGGTCCGCATAGATTTTGGCAAATGGATAGCTGAACAAACATCGGAGTACATTATTAAAGAAGCTGCCATATTAATTGAAAATGGTACCCACAAAGAACTGGATGCACTCATTTTGGTAACGGCAGATAAGGAGGAGAGAATAGAAAGGGTGATGAAACGCGATGGCGTTAATCGAGAATTGGTTGTTCAGCGAATGAACAATCAAATGGATGACAAAGACAAACAAGAATTTGCTACCTATACAATAGACAACGATGACAATCAGCTGGTAATACAGCAGGTATTGGAGATTCATGAAGATCTTATCAGCAAAGCAGGTTAGGGCTGTAGATGCCTACACCATCGATCGGGAGCCCATCGCGTCAATTGATTTGATGGAGCGAGCCTCTATGGCTTGTTTTAAATGGTTGATAGAGAAATATGCTAAGGACCGGCCATTTATTATTTTTTGCGGGCTGGGAAATAATGGTGGTGATGGCCTGGCCATTGCCCGTCTGCTATCTGAGAAGGGCTATAAAGTTGAAGTGCACATTGTTAGGTACAGCGATGTGCAATCAAAAGACTTTCAAACCAATTTGGCAAGGCTGAAAAAGCTGAAATCGGTTTCAATTATCTACAACGATGAGGAGCATATGTGGGATGGTATTCTCATACCTGCAGAATCCATAATTATAGATGCCATATTTGGTTCAGGTTTAAGCAGGCCGGTAAGCGGATTTCCAAGAGAGCTCATCAACACCATCAATCATTGCACCGTGGATGTGGTGGCTATTGATATACCATCTGGAATGTTCATAGAACAGAATGACAGGAAGCTCCATAAAAACATGGTTCACGCTACCTGGACACTTTCTTTGCAACTTCCTAAACTGGCTTATATGTTTGCAGACAATGCAGCTATAGTCGGAAACTGGGTATTAATTCCCATAGGGCTTCATGAGGCTGGCATTAATGCGCAGAAATCAGATTATCAATTTATTACCACAAGTGACGCTGCCTCTTTAATGCGTACTCGTGATAAGTTCGATCACAAGGGTAAGTTTGGCCATTCTCTCATGATTGCAGGGAGCAAGGGTATGATGGGAGCTGCAACACTGGCTACCAAGGCCTGTTTAAGAGCTGGTTCAGGACTGGTCACAGCTCTTGTCCCATCAATAGGATATGGGATCATACAAACCGCTGTGCCTGAGAGTATGGCGCTGGCCGATGTCGACACAGATTGTGTTACAAGAATCCCCAAACTGGATAAATATTCGTCTATTGCCATTGGTCCGGGGATAGGCGATAACCAGAAGACAGAGCGGGCTTTGAAGCATTTAATTCAAAATACCGGAGTTCCTCTGGTAATTGATGCAGACGCAATTAATATAATGGCCAGAAATAAAACCTGGATTTCCTTTGTTCCTGCCAACAGTATTTACACGCCCCATCCCGGTGAGTTTGCCCGCCTTATTGATTGGAATGAAACCGGATATGATCTATTGAAAGCACAAATGGACTTCTCAAAAAAGCACGGCGTGTACGTGGTGCTGAAGGGTATGCACACCTCTATCAGCTGCCCGAATGGCATCTGCTATTTTAATTCAACGGGCAATCCAGGAATGGCTACAGGTGGAAGTGGAGACGTGCTTACTGGGATCATTGCCGGGCTCCTTGCTCAGCAATACGGTCCGAGGGATGCCTGTATTTTAGGGACTTACTTGCATGGTATTGCCGGTGATTTGGCTGCCGATCAGAAGGGGCAACATTCGTTAATCGCCTCAGATATTATTGAATTTCTGGGAGCCGCGTTTAAATCCACTTATTCGTAGATAGATATGCTGTACTGCTATAGCAACGGGCACATTATTCCTTCAGCAGAGGCAACCGTTCACATCAGCGATTTGGGCTTGGTTAGATCCTATGCCGTCTTTGATTTTTTCAGGACTTATGGCGGGAAGCCTTTTCGCATGCCTGATTATCTGGCGAGATTTAGAAATAGTGCTGCGAACCTGAGACTGCCTTTCAATTTGAGTGATGAAGAATTGTTGAATATCATTAATGTGTTAATGACAAAGAGTGAATTGAAGGAGGCTGGGATCAAAATGATACTGACCGGAGGTGAGAGTAAGGACACTATGACCATTGAGAAGCCAAACTTCTTCGTGCAAGTTATGGAGCTGTCGGAGCTGTCTGAAGATCATTACACGGAAGGCGTCAAGCTCATAACTTCTGATTTTCAACGTGAGATTCCGGTGGTCAAGTCTACCCATTATTTGAATGCCATTAAGCTTCAGCCATTGAAGGAGAAGCACGGTGCCTATGATGTTTTGTACTGCTTTAAGGGAAAGGTTTTGGAGGTTCCGCGCAATAACTTCTTTCTGATTAAAAATGACACCCTCATAACGCCAAAAGACGATGTGCTCCTGGGAATTACCAGAAAGGTTACCCTCGAGCTGGCGCAGGATCATTTTAAGGTAGAGGAGAGGGAAGTAGTGGTTGACGAATTGCAGGAGGCAGATGAAGCCTTCGTAACCGGAACCACAAGGCGAATGGTGCCCGTAGTTCAAATAGACGATTACTCAATTGGAGAGGGAAGGGTAGGAGAGGGCACCAAGAAATTGATCGGATTGTTTGATCAGTATATTGGCGAAGTGAGCATTTAATAAAGTCATTGAGCTATCCAATTTAAGCTGGTGTACTGATTTCAGGATTTGCGCCTGCCGCTACATCAGTCGCAATACAATGGCCTTACCATCGGCTCACTATTGAATTACCACATCATAGTGAAGGAAAAGGAAAAGCTATAAGAGAAAGAAAAGTAAACTTACCTGTAAATCAGGATTGCATTCTAGTAAGCGCTCACCTTTTCAGGCATAAGCATCTGCTTTCTATCCGGGCCTATGGAAACCATTGTAACGGGCACGCCGAGCTCTGCCTCAAGGTAGGCGATATAATCGGCCAATTCAGTGGGTACATCCTCCATCGATTTTACCTCCGATAAATCCGTGTTCCATCCTTTCATCTCCTTATATACAGGAGTGAGGTCCTCAATCAGCTCGTAAGGAAAATAGTCGATTTCTTCACCGTGATAATTGTAATGTGTACATACATTGATGGTCTCAAATTCATTGAGTACATCTGCCTTGGTCATGATCAGATTCGTAACGCCGTTGATCATCACTGCATACTTCAACGCCGGAAGATCTATCCATCCACAGCGCCTGGGCCTTCCTGTAGTTGCGCCAAATTCATTGCCGGCTTCCTGCATCTTCTTTCCATTCTCATCTTTTAGCTCTGTTGGGAAAGGCCCGCTGCCAACCCTGGTACAATAGGCTTTGAATATTCCAATTACCTCACCTGTTTGATTGGGCGCAATCCCGAGTCCTATGCAGGCACCGGCGCAAACTGTGTTGGAAGAAGTAACATATGGATAGGATCCAAAGTCTATGTCGAGAAGTGTACCCTGTGCTCCTTCCGCAAGTATGGATTTGTTTGCTTTAATGGCGTCATTTATGAAATGCTCGCTATCTATTAAGTCTAAGCTCCTGATCGTTTCTATGGCCTCCATCCACTCCAATTCTGCTTCAGACAGATCATAATCAAAATTATAATACTTTAAAATCAGCGCATGCTTCTTGACCAGAAACGCATACTTTTTCTTAAAATCAGGGCTAATGATGTCACCTACACGCAAACCATTTCTTCCTGTTTTGTCCATATATGTCGGGCCAATTCCCTTTAGGGTAGAGCCAATTTTTTCCTTTCCTTTAGCTCTTTCGGAAGCCTGATCCAGCAGCCTATGGGTAGGAAGAATGAGATGTGCCTTCTTTGAAATTTTGAGCTTTAACTTCAAGTCAATACCCAATTCATTCAGCTCCTTAATTTCTCTTTTGAATATAACGGGATCAATGACCACGCCATTACCAATAATATTAAGGCATCCTTCATTGAAGATCCCGGAGGGAATGGTATGAGTAACATGCTTTATATCATCAAAAACCAGGGTATGCCCTGCATTGGGGCCTCCTTGAAACCGTGCTATGATATCATATTTGGGTGTGAGTACATCAACAATCTTGCCCTTGCCTTCATCTCCCCATTGAAGACCCAGCAGTACGTCTACAGCCATGACTCTTCTTTGTTGAACATCCCTACCGCTTCCTCCTGGTTGTCGGCAATAGCAAAAACGGTATTTAATTTCGTAATTACGATGAGTTTGCTGATCTTTTCTGACAATCCCGTTATGACAGTTTCACCGCCGGCATTGCGAGATTTAGTGAGGATGTTAATGAGGATGTTCAGGCCATTGCTATTCATATGGTCCAGCTCACTAAGGTCCACTACGAAGTAAATGAAGCTATCAACGATGTGCTCGTCGATGTCGTTTAAAAGCTCTGTAGTCTGGTTCTCAGCGATGAGATTGCCAATGAGCTTAACAACAGTGTGCTTCTTTTTCTTGTCTAGTGTGTAGTTGAATTCCACGAATCAAAAATAGAATAACTTATTTCTTTACAGTACTTTTTTCGACAAAAATTATCAGTCCTTCTTAACCAAATGTTCACAGGTCTTTTTCTCTCTTAATAACGCGCAATTCCCATAAAAATTTAGTGAGTGGTGAGTAATATGAAAATTGAGCATGCTTGCCGTTGTAGATTGAATATGTTGGATTCTGGGATCGCAAAACTCAAACACCTTATCGCAATCCAAACAGATCATGTGGTCATGCTGCATAAACTCGTAAGACTTTTCGAACTGAGCTATGTTTTTACCAAATTGATGTCGCTTTAGAAGATTGCAGTCCAACAATAATTCGATGGTGTTGTATATTGTTGCTCGGCTAATCCTATGCTCCTTCTTTTTCATGTCAGCTAATAGAGAATCGACATTAAAATGACTTGTCAGCTCATAAATCTCCTTTAAAACCGCCATTCTCTCTGGAGTTTTCCTGAGCGATTTGGCTTCGAGATATTCAGCAAATATTTCTTCGACGGGTTTCATATAAACTTTAACGAAATGAACTTTTCAATTCGAAGTTAAGGATAGATGACGTTAAAAGTCCATGATTTAAATACAAGGTTAAAAGTAGAAAGTATCTGGTTGCTATCCTTCTGCTTTATACTTTTTAACGGTATTTGTTTTCCGGTCAATAATCTTGAATTGTCAATCCTCGATCTTATTGTTTCCCCTGTAGTTTTAATGAATTCTCTCAACAGTTTGTACGCCTCTCACTTTTTTCAAGTCTCTGGTGAGATTTGTTAGGTGCTTGGTATCCTGTACATATACCATAATCGTGCCTTCAAATACGCCATCATCAGAGCTAAATCCAATGGATCGCATGTTGACATTCAAGTCTTTAGAAATAGTTTTGGTAATATTATTCACCACGCCTACTTCGTCAATGCCAGTGAGCTTTATCCCCGCAAGGAAGGCTAACATTTCCTGGCTGGTCCAACGTGCCTTAACAATTCGATATGCGTAATTAGACATAAGTGATATGGCATTCGGACAGTTGATGCGGTGTATTTTAATTCCTTCGCCAATGGTAATGAACCCAAATACGTCATCACCAGGAATCGGATTGCAGCACTGGGAGAGTTTGTAATCAATTTTCTGCAGCTCCTCACCAATTACAAGCGTATCAGATTTGCCCCTGGTTTTAAGCACTAATTCTTCAAGCGTATTTTTCCTTGCTCTTTTCTGTGGAGTTTTCTTGATTGTTCCTTTTTCCAGGGTAAAAGTCTTTAACTTCTTTAAATCCAAATTTCCCTGAGCAACGCGATAAAACAACTCCTGACTGCTAGTTACGGTGTAAAATTTCAGCAATTCATTGATGTTCTCTTTAGTAAAGTGAATCTTGGCATGCTTCATCTTGCGCTCCAGAATCTCCTTACCTTCTCTTGCTGCAATACGTTCCTCGGCTTTTAGTGCGGCTTTAATTTTAGATTTTGCCCTGCCGGTAATAACATACTTTAACCTGTCCTCCTTTGGCGTTTGCTTGTTGGAAGTGATAATCTCAACTTGATCACCACTTTTAAGTTGATGGCTGAGAGGTACTAGTTTGCGGTTTACTTTAGTGCCGATACACTTATTCCCCACTTCAGAGTGAATTTCATACGCAAAATCCAATGCTGTTGCCCCTAGCGGCAGTGTCTTTAATTCTCCTTTCGGTGTGAAGACAAAAATTTCATCAGCAAATAAATTCAATCTAAAGTCATCCATAAAATCGAGCGCATCCGGCTCTGGATTCTCTAGAAGTTCTCTTATTTTTTTGATCCACTCATCCAAAGCGCTCTCTGAAGATGATTCCTTGTACTTCCAATGTGCTGCGTAACCCTTTTCAGCGATCTCATCCATTCTGCTGGTTCTTATCTGAACTTCTACCCATTTGCCCTTGGGGCCCATTACCGTGGTGTGCAGCGACTCGTACCCGTTTGCTTTGGGTGTGGATATCCAATCCCTAAGGCGATCTGGATTTGGACGATAGAAATCGGTTACAATAGAATAAACTCTCCAGCAATCGGCTTTTTCCTGTTCTGAATCCGAATCAACAATAATTCTAATGGCAAATAGGTCGTACACCTCTTCGAAGTCCACCTCCTTGTCTTTCATCTTGGTCCATATAGAATACACCGATTTTGATCTCCCTTTGACCTTAAAGTTTAACTTTTGTTCACCAAGTGCAGAGCGGATGGGCACCGTGAATCGAGAAATGAACTTGGCCCTTTCAGGTTTTGTATCCACCAGTTTCTTGCGAATAGATTTATAGGCTACCTTTTCCGTGTATTTAAGCCCTAGATCTTCGAGCTCAGATTTGATAGAATAAAGTCCGAGCCGATGGGCCAGGGGAGCATAGAGGTACAGCGTTTCAGATGAAATTTTCAGCTGCTTCTCCCGCACCATAACATCCATCGTTCGCATGTTGTGTAAGCGATCTGCAAGTTTTATAAGAATAACCCTAACGTCATCTGAAAGGGTGAGCAGCATTTTTCTGAAATTCTCTGCCTGCAAAGAGGCCGTTTGGTCAAATACACCAGATATTTTGGTTAGGCCATCTATAATAGTGGCAATTTTTTTGCCGAACATGCTTTCAATTTCTTCCAGCGTGATATCTGTATCTTCAACCACATCGTGCAGCAGTGCACAGACTACAGAAGTGGTTCCAAGACCGATCTCTCCAGCAGCGATTCTGGCTACTGCAATTGGGTGATAAATGTATGGCTCGCCAGATTTGCGGCGCATGTCCTTATGCGCTTCCACAGCGATGTCAAAAGCCTTGCGTATAAGCTTTTTCTGAATTTGGGTAAGTTTGCGACGGTTGCAATCTCGCAAAAGTCCTCTGTAGCGCCTGATTATCTCCTGCTTCTCTAATTCTACGGTTGACTTGGCCATCAGTCTATTCAAAAATTATAGCGAGTTCAGTATAAGGACAAGTTTCGTATTTCGTAAATAACCAGTCGAATTATTTTCCTTCTTCCGAATTCAGGTTAAAGTTAAGAAAATCAATTCTTTAAGGGATAACCCAATCGTGTGAACACAATAAAATCTGTGAATTTATCGAGCGGGAAGTACTTTAGTAGATACTTCTCCAAAACCTATCCTGATTCCATTCTTTTCAGCGTGGCCCTTCATGATAACTGTGTCGCCATCCTGTATGAATTTTCTTTCGCTACCGTCGTTCATTGATATAGGATTGGTTCCTTTCCAGCTTAATTCCAGCATAGAGCCGTACGACCCTTTGTCTGATCCACTAATGGTACCAGAGCCGTATAGGTCTCCTATGCGAACATTGCAGCCATTGATGGTTTGATGCGCTAATTGCTGAGCCATATTCCAATACATGTACTTGAAGTTGGACTCACATACCCGCACTGGTTCTGAATTGTCCGGTTGAATGAATACCTCCAGATTTATATCATAATTTTTATCTCCATCATATTGCAGGTAAGGTAGCACAGGAGGGTCTTGCGTTGGCCCACTCACGCGAAAGGGCTCCAAAGCATCCATCAACACCACCCATGGAGAGGCAGAGGAGGCGAAGCTCTTTGCCAGAAATGGCCCCAACGGAACGTATTCCCACTTTTGAATGTCGCGGGCCGACCAGTCGTTGAATAATACCATTCCAAAGATGTGATCTTCAGCTTCAGCTGTACTTACCGGTGTTCCCAACTCATTTTCTTTCCCCAGGATAAATGCCATTTCCAATTCGAAATCCAGTAAGCGCGTTGGTCCAAAGGAGGGAGCTTCAGCATCATCTGCTTTCGTCTGGCCCTTGGGCCTTTCAATATCGATGCCAGAGCTAATTATGGATGAGGCCCGGCCGTGATAACCAACAGGAATGTGCTTCCAGTTGGGCAGCAATGCATTTTCAGGATCCCTGAACATGGTTCCTACATTCGTGGCATGCTCAATACTGGAGTAGAAGTCTGTGTAGTCTCCAACACGTACTGGCATGTGCATTGAAACCTCATTCTTCGGTATTAATACATCCTTTATGTGGTCCTCGTTTGACTGAAGCTCCTGATTGGATTTATTAAGTAGTTCGGAAATTCTCTCCCTGAATGCTCTCCACACAGGTTGTCCAAGAGAGATGAAACGGTTCAAATGTTGACTGCTGAACACGGAATTGTCTATTTCGAGTGCACTTAGGTATCCTAAGGAGGCCAATTCACGCACATCCAGGACATAATCGCCTATTGCAACACCTACAGACACGCTCTCATCCCGCCTGGAAAAGATGCCCATGGGAAGATTTTGTATGGGGAAATCGCTTTCGGGGCTAACGAGTACCCAGCTACTTAGAGAAGAGTCATTTGCTGCAATAGTCATATTGGTACAATGTTGTAATTACCACTCTTCGGAGTACAGCGGAAATTCGGTCATGAGTTCATTCACTTTCTTTCCCACGGCTTCTATAATGCTCTCATTTTCATGATCTACAAGAATTTCGTCAATCATGTTAACGATATCCACCATGTGATTTTCTTTTAGCCCGCGCGTGGTTACTGCGGGTGTGCCAATTCTTATTCCTGAAGTAACAAAGGGCGATTGATCATCAAAAGGGACCATGTTCTTGTTCAATGTTATCTCTGCCTTTACCAGCGCCTCTTCGGCCTGTTTGCCTGTAAGTCCCTTGGATCTCATATCTATGAGCATACAGTGATTATCCGTTCCCTTCGATATGATGTCATAACCCTTTTCCAAAAATGAGTCAGCCATTGCCTGGGCATTGCTTATCACTTGCTTGCAATAGGTGGTGTACCCGTCAGTCAATGCTTCTCCAAAGGCAATTGCCTTGGCGGCTATTACATGCTCTAAGGGCCCGCCCTGTGTTCCGGGAAATACGCCAGAATCCAGAATAGCAGACATCATTCTAATCTTGCCTTTTGGAGTTGTCAACCCCCAGGGATTTTCAAAATTCTCTCCCATCATGATCATGCCTCCCCTTGGGCCCCGTAGGGTTTTGTGCGTGGTAGTGGTGATGATATGGCAGTGGGGTAGTGGGTCGTTCAAAAGTTTTGTGGCTATGAGGCCCGCAGGGTGCGCGATATCAGCCATTAGCAGGCATCCAACTTTATCGGCAATTTCCCGCATTCTGGCATAGTCCCAATCTCTCGAGTATGCAGATGCACCAGCAACAATCAGTTTTGGTTGTTCGCTTACAGCAGTTTTCTCCATGATATCATAATCGATCCTGCCGGTTTCCTTTTGCACATCGTAGAAAACAGGGTTATAGAGCTTACCGGAAAAATTAACTGTAGAGCCATGGGTAAGGTGGCCACCGTGAGATAGATTAAACCCCAATAGTTTGTCACCCGGCTTTAGAACTGCAAGCATCACTGCTGCATTGGCCTGGGCTCCGGAATGCGGTTGAACATTTACCCATTCCGCTCCAAAAAGTTCCTTGGCGCGATCGATGGCGAGCTGTTCAATTTCATCAACTACTTCGCAACCACCGTAGTATCTTTTTCCCGGCAATCCTTCCGCATACTTATTGGTTAGGCAGGTTCCCATAGCCCTTATCACCTGATCACTTGCAAAGTTTTCAGAAGCGATAAGTTCAATGCCTTTCTCTTGTCGTTCCAGCTCTTTTTCAATAAGGCCAAATACAGTTTTTTCCTTTTCCATTGATAAATAATAGACAATTTAATATGGAAGCAAATGTAAGAACTTAGTTCTATGAATTGGAGCTTTTCGCAAGCTTAAATGCTGGAATCAGCGCCATTAGCGGAATGGGCGATGTAAGAAACCCCATGGCAAAACGGGAAAGACGATATCCTTCTTTTGGAAAGCCAATAAGGCTGCCTCCCATGTACAATATAAATGAAATGCATATAACCCCAACAAAGAGGTAGATGGTGTACATAATGTACTTTTCCCTCTTAAATATTAGATGGAGAACTGAAATGGTAGCCAGAAAATAAAGAATGGTTGACAATATGGTCATGCCCCATTTTAACCACATAAGATCATCATAATTCCATGAAAGAAGCATAGAGAGCTTATCCGACATTAATGATAATTCAGTTTTGTAGTATAGATAGTGCAGATGATGGTTTACATTTTCGAACAGGAATTGTTCGACATAACCCAGCATTATAATAAAGAGAACAGCTGTTCCTAGAAATATTTCTTTGACTTTGGTCATTAATGGTATAATCTGAAGAGATGAACCATCTATTCCTTGGATTGTGACACAGCTCCAAATTTATTCACCCAAATTACCCAGAGAAGGAAAATATAAGCGTACACCGTTATGGTGAAGGTATAATGGTGATTAAAATCCAACAGCTCTGGGGCGTGGTTAGCGAGAAGACACAAAGCCACAATTCTTACCACATTAATTAAATGCACTGTAACCAAGCCTAATGGAATGTACCATAGCTTTTTTGAGATGGGGCCAGGATAGGCGAGGATAAATCCAGCGAACAAAGCAAGCAGTGGAAGTCCGGCACAACTATCTGCAATAAATACCCCATGAGATCCATCAATTCCCAATGTGCGAACGTTTTCGTCGAGAAATACAATTGGGATTAAGCCATAGCCAAGCAGTGATAAAATTGATTCGCAGAACCATGTGAGGTTGCTAACCAATAACAGCTCAATTGTCTGGTTAGGGTGAATCCAAAATTGGTAAACCGTTTCCCAGGAAATGTAAAGGATTGCGCTGGTTAGGATAAACCTGAAAAGCTGCCTGTTTATCTTAATTCCCCTGATAGTAAATGACGCTTCCGTTTCCGTCATGAAAGGGATTTATTTTTCTTTTTTGAAGGAGCCAAGCGCTTTTTTGCCTCCATAAGCTAGGCCTGCGGCCAACAGGAAACCGATGCCACCGTCAATAGGAATACAAGGAGGTGGCCAGCATGGAGGATCGCCACCGCCACCGGGAGGCCCGGGAGGCCCAGCCGCTTGCACTTCCATGGAGCAAATGGCTAAAATAATTACCGCGAATGGGATAATAAGTTTAAGGGTGACTCTTCTCATATCAAAAAACTTGCGCAAAGCTATACAATTTGTGCTAATAGATTACCTTTTCTGTGAGGCTGTTGTTTTTTGACGCTACCTTAATGAAATAGATTCCTGTTTTTTCATTGGTAAGATTGACCCGGATGCGTTCATCTCTCACTTTCACCTCGTTGCGATTTATAACTTCTTGTCCTATTATATTAAATACCGAAATTTTAATGGAAGTTACTTCTTTAAATCCGAAATCTATATAAATAATTCCATCTGATTGAACAATGTGAATAAGGTCTTCAAATGATTTAACCTCCTCAATTGCAATTGGAGGTGAATCCATTACGACAATAATTTGGTTAGCTGTAGCTGAGCAACCATTGCTGTCGAAAGCACTGAGTACAACTGTATAAGTTCCCACCGACAGGTACGCATGCCAAACGTCATTGGCAAATGCAGAGTCTCCATCACCAAAATCCCAGGTGTATGAAATTGCATTGGCAGAGCTATTATAAAACTGAACGGTTGCTCCCGATGTTAGATAAGTTGTATCCATATCAACGGTAAATCCTGCACTAACTTGTATTGGATCTATTAATGTTGAATTTGCACTTTGCATACAATTATTGGCATCTGTAATAGCGACGTCATAATTCCCATCGCCTACATTACTCAGATCTTCAGTAGTGGCTCCGTTTGACCATGCGTAAGTATAAGGTTGAGTTCCTCCAGTAACCATTAAATCAATGGAACCATCGCTGCCTCCGAAACATGAAGGATCCTGTATCTGAATTATGCTAGAGGCCAGTACCGTTGGCTCTGAAATGGTCACTGTATCCATTACAGTGGAGCAATACCCACTTGAGTTTGTGACTATTACCGTATAAGTATCCGGGCTGAGTCCTGCAGCTGTGTCAGCAGAATTTACATTCAACATGTTTCTAACTGTATCTCCATTAGAATTGAGCCATAGATAACTCCATGGTCCAGTTCCCTGGGCGGTAGCTACAACCATTCCATCACTCGCTCCATTACAAGTTATGTCAGTTGTCTGCTTGCCAAGCTCCTTGCCCACATGCAAGATGAAGCGAGGAGACAAAGCTGTGTCAGGTGTCATAGTAAATGTGTAAGAAGGTGTTGTTCTTAGATCTGTAAATATGTTCGTTAACGTATCTTCCAGAACAACACATACGCTATTAGGTATAGTGGACAACCCATCGATGGATATCGTATAGCTGGCAGGTGCACCTGGCCATGTCCAATCAATTTTAACTGGAATGTCAAATTCTTGGGTAAATTCCGGTAAAAAGTTCTGATTAACATCGATTAAATCTGAAGTTAAGCTTGAAAAGCTATGCGCTAGATAGTTGAAGCTATACATATTCAATGCTTCAATCTGAGCATCGTAGCTTTCATTGGCACCCGGGTAGAAGTAGAATTCTGTGAAATCGGAAACTCCATTACCGTCAAGCGTTAATTTGAAACCTGGGGGATTTTGACCGACTTTATAAAAAGTACTTCCACCATCAATTTTATCAGCTTCTTCTACCACTACAGCACCTGCTGCCCCATCAGCGTGTACAAACATTCCCTGCATAGATGGTATAATATCATTGTCTGCAAGTAAAGCCCTGTTTAAATTTATAAACCCACCAACTCCTCCAAGATCCGGATCATAGAGGTATGCGATTCCTGTAACGCCACCAGTGGAGGCCGCCTCATCCCAGGAAATAGCTGACGGGAATGGATTACCTATCAAACTCCAGCCGTCATCCGGATCACCAGCGCTGGGTGTTTGCGTGCAAGTAATAGATTGAGTTCCTTTGATCAAAGATCCCGTTAGCGATGTAGTAATTGACGTAGAAGCACAGGGTGGAAGACAGGTGCCAACATACATAAAATATCCTCTAATTCCTGTTCCGGAAGGAAGGACATCTGACAAATTCACTCCCACAGGCCCTGGGTCATCGTTGGCTGAATACCCATTGGAATTCGCACCACCTACCGTTTCATCATAAGTATACACGGTGGTATAATGGGGTGAGGTATGTACACCCCCTCCAACGCATGCCATTTGAATTTGTGAATTCCAGGAACCCACTGTTGGCGTTGATCCACCAACCGGGCTTGCCAAAATTCTCCACTCAACCGTTGAAGAAATAAGTCTTTCAATGGTGAAATTACCTGAGATATCCCCTGTTCCTTTAACCTCACCAATTCCCGCCGTTCCACTGGCAGTTGAAAGCAGGGTCAAGGTCTGAGCGCCTAACGTAAGTGTCCCGCCTTTCAGCGTAAGCGTACCGGTAGGTGATATATCAATTCCCTTGGTTAGGCTAACACCACCCGAGCTGTTGTTAATTGTTAGGTTGTTGAATGTATTAAGACCACTTCCACCAATGGTTTGCGCTGTGCTACCAGTCATTGCCAGCGTATCCGTTCCTTGGGTAAAGGTCCCGGAGTTGTTGAAGTCGCCTCCGCAATTTAGTGTGAACCCTCCGGTATTCAACGTTCCTGTAGTAATGGTCACATTACCCATTGTCGTTACTTTAGCGCCCATCGTAACTCCTGATCCGGAATTGTTGATTGTTACATGGTTAAATGTAAAGTCAGGGCCGGCATTTAGCGTTTGTGCGCCAGTGCCATTTAAATTAAGCGTGTTTCCCGCTCCGCTTTCATATCTCCCAACCGTATTTAGTACCATGTTTCCACCTAAATTCAAGGTGCTCGCTCCCCCGTCATTCATAAATATGGCGGCGGCAAAGTTATTTGTACCATGGTTCATATCAATATTCCCGGCAACGCTTAATACGCCTGTGCCATTAACGGTTATTTGCGCTTTTCCCGTGCCGTCACCCGAACCATTCAGTTCAATATCATTGGCAACACTGAGTGCGCTGGCTGTATTGACCTCAACCTTAACATCACCAAAGCCATCACCACCATTCAGAGAAACTGAGCTGCATGAGTCTGAAATGGTACGTACTGTAACTGTGTGTGATGCCGCAATTATTACGCTATCTCCGCTTCCGGGAGCTGTGCCACCAACCCAGGTGACTCCCAAATCCCAGAATCCCGAAATTGCACTGGTATAGGTACCTCCCAATACAATTGGTAAACTGGAGGTGTCATTCGGACATAAACCAGAGGTTACAACAACCCTTATAGTGTCAGAGCCCGGAGCACCTCCCCAGGTAATGGATATTGTTGTATCACAGCAGGCACCCGTTATGGTACCTAAATTCGGGACTGGGTCTAGTATCCAATTATATAAATATCCAGCATTGTTTAAGACCGTATATGTTTTCGTATTACCAATGATAGGATTCGCTTCCCCTATAATTGCAGAGGTAGGAAACGCGTTTACGACTACATTTAATGTTGTTGTATCGCCGGTGGACCCGCATTGTGTTGTTTCTACAACTTTGACTCTGCCATTAGCTGTTCCAGGAGTGTCCCAGTCCACTGTAAGGGTACGGGTTCCCTGCCCGTTAAAAATAGTTCCGCCCGTTACCACCCAAACGTAAGTTGAATTGAGTGTCGGGCAGGTGTACACATCCTGGTCTCCAGTACATACAGTAGCTGGCCCAGTAATTACAGAAACAGGCGTAGCACATACATTTCCGAATCCAAATTGGCCCAGTCCACTCATGACTGTTCTCTTTGCAGTAGGGGCAACGGCAGCTGCGTGCGTTCCATCAAATGTCCAGGGGCTAACAGCATTTGCTCTCTTCATTAAATGAGTGGAATCTACATGCACCGTATGTTCCACAAATCCGGTGCCGTTCAAATCCAGGTTATAGGTCGTGGCAACAAGTCCATTGCCTGCAGCTAAATCCCAAAAGCCATCATTAAATGCATCAAAAACGCTGTCGAGTGCCGCGTCCTCAATTGGAAGTCCCGTATTTCCGGGATCCGTTCCGAAAAATTCTGCAGTAACTGTACCTCCGGTCAGGGCCCCAAAATTGATCGTTGCCGTATTTAAGTTGGTGGCGGTGCCAACAGGAAATATAAAATTGATTCCCGTTGAGGTTGCTAGAATTCTCCTCTCAAAATTTCCTATCACCGTGCCAGAAGTATATGACAGCGTTCCTTCAGTTGGTGTATTTGTTCCGAGTTGTAATGCATTTACCCCCGTACTGATGTTTGCAGATGTCATGGTCAGCGTGTTATTAACTCTTACATCGTTATTCAAGGTTATTAATCCACTGCCAGTCGTGGTAAAGTTATTAAATGTCTCACCTGAGCTATTTGTTATTGCTTTGGCGCCTGCTCCGGTAAAATCAACTGTTCCAATATTTGGCGTAAATGAACCACTGTTTATCCAGTTTCCCGCGAGATCTATATTGAAACCGGTACCGGCATCCAATATTGAATTGGCACTAATGGTCAGATCGCCGAGAATTGCAATACTGGCACCCAGGGTTTTTGTAGAAGAGGAACTCGCTTCCATTTTAAGATGACCATATGTCATTGTACCAGCTACAGTTTGAGCTGAATTTAAATTGTATTCAACGGTACTGGTTGCGCCAAGAATATCTGTAAAACCAGCTGGATAAGTAGCAGTACTGACCCTAAAAGTGGCTCCGTTGTCCACTTGTAAATTATCGCTGCTAGACTCATTCATAGCAAAGGTGCCATTGTCAAATATTCCGGATTGCACAATGATATTGCCTGTTACATTGGCATCAGTAACTGCTCCACCTAGCGTAACACCCGATCCGGAATTGGCAAAAGTTACATGATTTAGAACAATTGACGATCCTATATCCAGGGTTTGCGCAACGCTGCCATTCATAACCAGCGTATTGTTAGTAGAGCTCGAAAAAGTTCCCAGTGTATTGAGGTTAAGGTCGCCCCCTAAATTTAAAGTGCTCTCGCCCCCGTCATTCATGCTAATGCTGGCGCCGACTGCATTAGACGACTCTTTGAAATTCAGATCACTTCCTATAGTCAGCGTTCCCGTTCCATTAACAGTGATATTCGCACTGGCGGCTCCGCCAGCTCCCACCAGGGTAACCTTGCCCCCAACGGTAAGTGTGCTCGCTGTATTAATTATTACACGTGCATTTCCACCTCCCGCTGTTAAGGACAGTGTTGAACAAACATCTGTTCCAGAAGTGACTGTTACAGTGTGTGAGCTTAAAATGGACACGCTGTCAGTACTTGTAGGTGGTGTTGATGGCGGTCCAACCCATGTATTCACATTATTCCAATCCCCCGAAGTTGCACTCACATAAGTTGAATTGAGATCAATACGCAACTTAGCTGTCTCAGAAGCGCACACTCCAGCGATAACAGTTACCTGAACCGTATCGAAACCAGGAACAGCCAACCAATTTATTGATACCGTAGAGTCGCAACAAAATCCTCCAACAGTTCCCAGGCCTTCGGTTAAGCTAAAAGTATATTGGTAGCCTGTATTATTGGGTACTGTATAAATTTCTGTTGTACTTATAAATGGTGCGACATCACCCGTGATTGACGAAAATGGGAAGGTGTGTACATCTACATTAAGCGTAACCTGAGGACCAGTTATGCCACAGTAATTTGTTTCAGTAACTTTTACATTTCTACTAGGACCCCCTAAACCGCCTGGGGCCGCATCCCAATCAACAACCAGGGTGTTTGTGCCTTGGCCGCTATTAATTGTTCCTCCATTTACTACCCAAACGATGGTAGATGTAGTGGCAGTAATTGTATAGGTTTCCTGTGAGCCAGCACAAACAGAATCCTCGCCAGCTATAACGGGATTTGGCGTAGGGCATAAATTACCCAAGCCAAATTGGGATAAGCCGCTCATGCCGGTTCTTTTAACCAAAGGGGGAGTTCCTGTTGCATGCGTCCCATCAAAAGTCCATGGGCTCACTGCGCTTGTTCGTTTCATGAGATGAGTAGAATCCTGGTGAATTGTATGCTCAACAAAACCTGTTGCTGTCAAATCCAAACTGTATCCACTTGCTACCAGCCCGTCGCCTGCAGCCAGCTCCCAAAATCCCTCGTCGAATGCGTCATAAACAGTGTCTCCAGCGGAATCTTCTAGCGGTAACCCGTTATTTCCCGGGTCCGTTCCCGTAAAATCAGCGGTTATGGAACCTCCTGTCAAAGCATCGAAATTAATTGTGGCGGTGTTCAAATTGCTGGCTGTACCCACGGGAAATACAAAGTTAAATCCGGTTGAGAATATTCTTCTGTTGAATTGGCCGATGATTGTGCCCGATATATAGGTTAAAGTTCCTTCAGTAGGCGTACTCGTTCCAAGTTGAAGTGAATTGGAACCAGTACTTATATTTGCCGACACCATGTTCAAGATATTTTCAACGCGAACGCTGTTGTTCAATGTGATAAGTCCGCTTCCGGTAGTGGTCATATTATTAAATGTCTCGCCTCCTGCTTTAGTAATAGACTTGGTGGCGGCTCCGGTAAAGTCTACAGTGCCACTGTTATGAACAAATGCTCCCGTATTGAGCCAGTTACCTAGCACATTGATGGTCTCACTGGCAGGTCCGGCCAACGTACCTGAAATAGTGATATTGTTGAAGGAGCTTGTCGCTGAACCTGAAATGACACTGGTGCCATTGAAGTCCACAGTTCCTCCATTGTCAGCAAATGTGCCACTGTTAATCCAGTTTCCAGCAACGTTCATTGTTGAGCTACTGCCTGTCAAAGTGGAGGAACCCACTATAGAAATATTGTTAAATGAGGTAGTCGCAGATCCTCCTATTGTGGTTGCACCATCAAAAAATACGGTAGCTGCGCGAGCGTTGAACGTTTGGTTGTTGGTCCAATTTCCGGCAAGGTTGATGTTAAAGTCATTGGCTACATCAGCATCCAGGGTAGTTAAAGTAGAAATGGTGAGAATACCATTCACGTCGATGTTCTCTGCCAACGTTTTTGTAGAGCCTCCGGAAACAGTTAGATTTGATAGTGGCTGAGTGGTAAGATTGCTGTTGGAGGGCTGGCTAACAGTCTGGTTTCCTCCACTGTATTCAACAGTAGATCCGGCCGTTAATGAGTCTTCAAACCCGGAGGGCCAAGCTGAGGTTCCAGATAAGAGAAACGTACCCGCAGCCGCAATGTACAGGCTGTCTGGGTCAGTTGTTGCCATGGCAAATCCGCCATTATCAAAGTTTCCAGATTGAACGGAAATATTTCCGGTTACATTCGCCTCAGTAATTGCATTTGCTAAGGTTACACCTGAACCACTGTTGTTTAGCGTAATATGCTCGTATTCCATAAGTGTACCTATATTCAAGGTTTGGGCACCGGAGCCATTGAAATTAATAATGCTTGCTGTACCAGTATTGGTCAGTTTCCCTGCAGGGTTTTGTATAATGGAACCTCCAATATTTAGTGTACTTGCCCCGCTGAACATCTGGACAATGGCTGTATTCCCATCGGTAGCATTTAGCGTGATGTTCCCGGTAATGTTAGCCGTGGCAGTTCCATTAAAGAATAAAAATGTATTGGACAAACCCACGCCATCACCTGTTAAACTTACATCGCCGTTTACCGTTAAGACCACTGCAGTCGAAATGTCAATTCGGGTATTAGAACCACCACTAGGCGCATCAAGTGTTAAGGAAGCACAAGTTTTATTTGCATCCACGGTAAGCGTTATGCCATCGGCAACAATAATGTGATCCCCTGCCGCTGGTTGACAGGTACAATCCCAGGTGGCATCATCTGTCCAGTCGCCGGAATTTTCGGCAGTTATGGTTGCGGCATTTGCGTTATTAACTAGCGTAAAAAACGCAATTCCTGCGAGTAGCGATTTAAATAGGCAGTTGTTTTTCATAGTCTTCAATGTATTAAATAGAGGATTTAAATAATCCTTCAATCAGAGTCAATAATAATTTTTGTTGCTTGATAAGGTGTGCTTAATTTCCATATTTATAATTGATAGTGTCTTAACTGCAGTGAAAAGTTACATTTATCCGGCAAAAAATCAAAATAACAATTCGTCGGTCCGTTCGTTTTTCAAAGACGCCAAATATCGGAGAAAGTTGCTTGAAAATCAAGTCTCTGTTGCGATAAGTAGGAATTAAAGCACTATTGTCGACCAATCACACTAAATTAAGCAATCTTTTCTGATAAAATACCCAAGAAAACTGGACTTTTGGATTAATATCCGAACCTGCCAAAATTATATTTGAGCCTGAACTTGTAGAATAACGATGAAGCTAGATTGAAAATCCTGGCTGCTAGAGAGAGAAAACTGTAGACATTACATTAGTTGCTTTAACCGCAATTGACTTGCGGTTAAAGCAACTTAGGGCTTAGTACATAATCTTTTGCGTAAAACTGGATTCGTTAGTACTAATTCTAATGAAATAAATTCCATCGGCGTTATCTTCAAGTTTTATTGGAATTCGGTTGCTGGAAACCCGATACTCCTGATCAGTGATAACCTTCTGGCCAAGAGAGTTCAGCACTGAGATTTTAACCAGCGTCAGCTGACTGAAAGTGAAATCCACGAAAGTGCTTTTATCGTA
>DTRI01000132.1 GCA_012966015.1 Flavobacteriales bacterium
GTTGATAATGATTTATAACACTTTGAACGTTGTTAAAGGTAAAAAAGTAAGGGTTTTCCTGGAATTGATTTTGCTGATAGGAAATTCGGGTAAAGTCATGCACTGTAATTAATACCTCTGCGTGTTCTAGCTTCTGCCATACCCCTATTTCCACAGGCTTTTGGTAAGTCGTTTTACCGAGATTGTAGGAGGTGTAGGTTTTCGATGCACTTTGAAAGCTAATATAGACGGGTATTCCTGTTAGTACAGGGTTCACGTCTCGGACTTCCACAGTGTATGGCGATGCTGTATACATCTCATAATTTAGTATTTTACCTTGTGCAAAATAACTGACCTCAAGATTAATTCTCGACAAGGCGCTTTTAACAAAACTATGGGATCTTAATATTTCAATCTCAGCCGCAATATCTTGATCGTAAATACTTTCAACATTAAGTACTTTTTGGGCCGTGTTTTGAACAGTAATTTGTAGTGTTGTATTTGCTTCAAAATGTGGCGGGGTATATCTTAGGTATGCCCATCCCGCTGCACCGGTAATTAGAAAAAATAGTAGTATCCACCAAATTGATTTTCTTGCGATCAGTAAAAAAAGACCCGGGTCAAATTCCTGATTGAAATTTGATATTCGATCCTTATATCTCGAGACACCTTCGTTTCCGTTTGCACCTTGATTGTACATGTGGCCTTTATCTTATTTAGTTAGTTGCAATATACTAACGATGAACAACACACTTGTTAGCAAGGAGATAATCGGGTCGAGTTCGTCCAGTATGGTTGTAACTACTTTAATAACAGGCTCAACATAAATTATATCATTGGCCTGAATAACCATATTAGCTTCTTTCATCCCCTCGATAGTGGAAAGATCTATTAAAAATACCTGTGGATTGGTACGATCTCCCCTTATTAACTTAATTCGTCTTGCCTTGCCCGTTGAAATTCCCCCCGCTAAAGCCAACGCTTCTAGCAAAGTCGTATTGTCATTTGTCAGATTGATAACCGATGCGTCTCCACCGGAGCCTGGAAATATTATTACGCGCCTATTATCCACCTTGAGCATTACAAAGGGCTTGTTATAATATTTGCTATAAATATCTTCCAGCATTAATTCTGCTTCACGAAGCGTTTTGCCAGCTATTGGTATTCTGCCTATCGTGGGAAGCTTGATGGTTCCATCAAATTCTACCAGGTACTGCAGTCTAATTACTCCTGACCCCGAAACGGCTGTAGTAAAGTTGGAAAGGTCAATTAACTTGAACCCATCATTGGAAAAAATTCTGAATTGAATATAGTCATTTGGTGCGATCTTATACTGATATTGTGGTACAGTAGGAGGTGTTGCGAACTCAAAATTCTTGTCAGTTCGTAACATGATGCTAGGCTTAAAATAGCTACAAGAAGTAGCGAACAGCATCAACAACACATAAAATAATATCCTCCTCATAATTTGAAATCGTATTAAAGTTAATCAGAAAACTCACAAAATCAGAAAATTGAAATCTCTTTTACTCAGACCTGATTCAAAAGGTTACAGTATAAAGAATTCATTTCTCTTACCAACCTAGTATACGAGTATTGACTATGGGCCTTGTGCAAGCCGTGCTTACCCATGCTTTCTCTCAGGTCAGAGTCGTTTATTAACGTAAGCATAGCCTCTGATATTGCCTTTGAATTGCTTTTGCACAATAATCCGGATTTTTGATCATCGAGCACCTCGGCAACACCTCCTACATCAGTGCTAACTATGGCCTTAGAGGCTGCCTGCGCTTCTATCAGGCTTACAGGAGTGCCCTCATTCTTTGAGGTAAGTGCCAGAATATCTAAACCTGCATAGGCATAATCAATTCTTCGTATCCAGGAAGTAAAAGTGAAAGAACTGTTGTTTGTGCTATTCGTGACAGTATTCCCAGAATTAAGGTTTGTGTCGAATGAAGATTCGTAATCTGAATCGGTGTAGCTCATGCCAATTAATTTTAACTGACTAGCTATATCATGTTTCATATCACCATCACCGATAATAAATACTCTAATCTTCTTGTCAGTTTTAGAAATAACCCGAACCAGTGATTCTATGAACAAATGATGATTTTTGATTGGGGCAATTCTTCCAATTATTCCAATGGCAATTTCATTGTCCGCAACCCCGTAATAGTTCCTGAAGGTCTCTCTTTTGTGCGGCTGATTTTCATTGAATTTTGCCAGATCAAACCCCAAAGGGATAACCTCAATTTTGTCATCCTCACAGATACGATGGTCTTCGATCAATTCTCTTTTTTGGCTGTTGCTTATCGCGATAATCTTGGTGGTGCTGCTGGCAAGATATCGCTCAACAGTTTTATAGATATTGGTTTTGATCATCCCAAAATAGGAGTGAAAGACATGTCCATGAAAAGTGTGTACAGTAACCGGAACTTTTAGCTGCTTGGCCGCCATCCTGCCCAGGGCACCTGCTTTTGAGGCATGGGTGTGAACAATATCAGGTTTAAATTCACGAATTATCGCTTTAATACTGTTAAATGCTTTTCGGTCATTTTGAAAGTCAACAGCTCTTCTCATCTCCGGAATAATCAGGTGATTGATGTCCAGGCCTTTAATAATAAATTCTGAACTGTCCTCCTTGGCATCCTTCAATCCGCCGATGAGCAATGTTTCAAAGTCAGGCTCCAGGTACTTTGTTAAGTACGCAGCGTTAAAAGTCGGACCTCCCAGATTAAACCGGTTTATTATTCTTAAAACTCTAGGCATAGCATTAAATAGTGAACACTTTCCTTATTTAGTTCTGCATATATTTTTTCCACCAGTGCTGAAACACTATGATCGCCCATACTGTTGCATGTGCGTCTTTCGGATTATTTGAGTAAAGTTTGAGCTTTAGATTCTTAATAGCATCCAGATTGAATATGCCCTGTTCCTCAATGAAATTGTCTTCCAATAAATCATTATTAATTAATTGCCTTAAGTCTTCGCGAAACCATTTTAATAAAGGAACCTCAAAGCCCATTTTACCCCTGTCATTGACTTCATCCGGCAGATACGATTTAAAAGTGTCTCTCAATATCTTTTTTCTAGAATTGCTGTTGATCTTAAATTCAGTCGGCAATGTAAAAGCAAAGTCTACCAGATTGTGATCCAGAAAGGGCGTTCTTACCTCAAGACTCCTTGCCATTGACATGGAATCAACTTTTTTAAGCATGTCGTCCTTCAATACAAGATTCATATCGGTGTAGAGCACATCATTAAAATCGCCGGTTTTACGAATGGTCTTCAATATCGCCTCTTTCCTTTTTTTATACTGAAAGGCCTCGTCAGAAGCTCGTTGTTTTTGCTCTTGTCGCTTCTCTTTCAAGAGATAGTTTGCCTCTTCTTCATTCAGGATGCTCGCCCATTTCCAATATCGCTCTTTGTGCTTAAGCTTTGCACCTTGAGAATACCTGTTGATCTGTCGACTTAGATTAGCGATTTTGCTGTTCCTCGACTGGGGCAGGAGATCGAGGAGAGGGGAGACGCTTTTCAAAAGTTGATTTACAAAGCCCGCATTTCGCACCCGGAATTCAGCGTAATGTTTGTTGTATCCAGCGAACATCTCATCGGCTCCATCACCTGATAAAGCTACACTAACATGCTCCTTTGTGAATTTACTTAGAATATTAACTGGTATGGCTGAAGAGTCACCAAATGGCTCATCCATGTAGTCGAGTACTTCGAAAACATGATCGAGCAAGTCTTGGTTTGACAAAGAGAAAACAGTGTGTTTAGTGTTAACTTTTTTAGACACCAGCTGTGCATACTTTGTTTCATCAAAGAATGGCTCATCTTTAAAACCAATCGAGAATGAGTGAATGTCTTTTTTGTGTTTTGCGGCGAGTGCCGTAACTATAGATGAA
>DTRI01000133.1 GCA_012966015.1 Flavobacteriales bacterium
CGCCCCAGAAAGGTCTTGAGTTTCTTGGTGCATTTACCCGCTCTCTTGTACTGTCGGGCATGGGCGTAGCGGCTTTGTTTGAGCATTAACTGCTTCCCCACCCGCTCGTAACTCTGCCTCAGTTTGAGCCTGCGCCGTTTGGCCAAGTTTACCAGCGTCTCTCTGGCTCGATCGTAGAGCCTGCTGTCTGTTGGAAACCTCACATGCTTCTCCTGAACCGTGGTGTCCACGTTGATCCTCTCCAGTTGCCGAGACTGGATCAGCTTCATCCTCAACCCCGCCTTGAGTGTCTCCTCCAATAGCTTCTCTGCTCCCACTTTGGCCAAGCGCTTACGCCATCGACTCAAGCTCGAGGCCTCGATTGGCGCTTGATGCTCGAAAAACTTCATCCCGCTTAAATGCTGCCAGTACGGGTTCTCCACCCACAACTCCAGCACCCCTTCGTCGCTCAGGTCATTCACGTACTTGAGGTAGTGCAGCGACACCATCAACCGCGTGCTTACTCCGGGACGCCCTAACTCCGGATGCCAAGTTTGTTCCAGCGTCGTTTCAAACGCCTCCCAGTCCATCCCGGCGGCCACTTTTACCATCGGGTGTTTGGGGTTCACCATGCGCGAAAGTTCGGTTCGGAAAAGATCGGCTTGATATCCCGTTGAGACCTCTTGATGCGGTTTCATCTGGCGCTCTACTTTGCAAGGTTTTGACCCGACGGAAAGCTTTCCTTGCAATTTAAGACACCTCTTTTTCCTCCTTGCCCCTGTCTTTATCGACCAAATCAGTTTCTTCAGTATCGACTATCTAGTGTCAAAAGACACTTTTTATCTTTCAGATGAGCCCTTATTCCTTTGATGTTACCGTTTTGAGCTAATACGTGTATATCAGACTTAGTTGAGTGCGCATTAGTTGTTTTATTGACTGACAAAAGTTCATCTTAATTGTTTATTTTTTGCAATGTTTTTTTGCGCCGGGAAGGGAAAGATGCCATTGATGCCTCTGATTTGAAGGTTAAAAGGTCTGAGTCGTGGGCCACTGATGAGTATTAGGCCAACTTCGCCTATGATACACAAGGGAGAGTCAGTGGGATTTGTAGTGTCTCAAACGATTTGTTTGTTGAAGTTTTGATCAGGCATAGGGCTCAATTCCCTTCACCTGCCCATCTTCCCCATTCGTATTGAGCAGTTTACCAATGCGATTGAGCAGTCAGGACTCTGACTCCTCTGATGAATTCGCTGGGCTTGACCCAGCAAAAATGTCTTCCGTATGTCGGGATTTGAATCTATTTCTAGAAATGATCAGCAAGATGCTCTATCGTGTTGTGTAGATTAGCAGTTACTGTTCATTTGTTATTCTGAAAAATTGCATATCCCCAATAGTTTCAGTCCAATATATATAATCTGTTCCGTCGTTATCTATGTAATCATCTGCAACATCCAGCCAACCCTCTTTAAGGTTTGAACTGCTTTGGAGTTTGAACCCTAGAGTGCCATCGGCACTCCACATCACATAGATGAAATTAATGAATTCTGGATCCGTTTCATCAGGATTTTCTGCGAAATCGTCGATATATCTACCGGTTGATATTGCCGGCATCTCTCTCTTGTATTCACCAACATATTTCAAGTTTGCTACAAACTGGTGATTTTCTGTGCTTTCACCATAATCAGGAATAGTAATATTGTAATCTATGTATTGACTCCTGTTACCGAAATAATCGGTGACTTGTATTTCAAGCGAATAGTCTCCGGCAATGGCTTGTTCGTATTGAAGGTAAATCTCGTCGATCCCTGCTTCCGGAATAGTTAAATAACCCTCCTCAAAAAAGAACTCACTGTAACTCCACTTCTGTGCTTCTTCATCCCATGCTTCGGAATAATAGATTGGCCATAATTTGCCTCCGGGTTCTAGTTGAAGTGAGGAGGATGCTGGTGTGGCCGCAACCGCTTCACTATCTGGTAGTTCTTGCCCAGAATCCTCAAGGATTGTGTGTAGAACATCGATCCCATTACTATCAAATTCACTGAACAAAAATAATTGAATTTTTTCGTCTGATCCGGGTGGTTGATAGTCGGCAAAACTAATCATCTGGTTGCTTTCTCGATTCGTAAACCAGGCGCCTAAATCCAACCAATAGTCTGCTGATGAACTGGCAATCATGGGATTAGTCCCTGGCCATATGAGCTCATATTCCCCGGTTTGTTCGATTCGAAACACTCCTACCTCCCCAATGTAATCGTAACTCAACCCATCTTGGCTTGGCAGCACTAGGGTTGCACTTAGTTCAAAGGCATCATCCCCAATGACCGCAAAGTTTAAAATTGCTGGGTTGCTTAGTGATACCGTTAGATAATTAGCTTCTGCACCTTCGGAACTGCGATTAGTATTAGAAAATTTAGCGGCATCATTTAATACAGTTACAGACGGAGGGCTAATGTCTGACTGGCTCATTAACCCAAAATGTTGTAAGAAAAGCCTCCATTGTTTTCCGGCATTACTATTTATAAAATATAATTTATCATACAATTTCTGATATTTTTTGGTCCAATCTTCAGTGTTATGAGGATATGCAATGGATAGTGCAGATACATCTTGTCTTTCACTTCCGAGTGCTTTCGCTATGACCATTTGCCCTATATTGGCCGATAATTCCTGTGCGGCACTCTTTAAGGACTCATCTTCCACAGTGGAAGCAACATTGTCAGCTAAATCACCAAGATCAATGAAATGAGTTGGAGACTTTACCTTGGACCGACTACTGACTGAATAATGGGTTGCCTCTGCCCTAATTTTAGGGATTTCATTTCCTTCTGATTTTGCATAATCAGTTAACAAGAGGCCAAATTTGTATAAGGAATTTGCAAACGCATCATATTTTGCCATGTCAAACGCAGCATGTGTCTTATGTGTTTTGTCCATTGATGAATGACTGTGATGTTCATCCCAGATTTGGACCTCGTTTAGAGCAAATGTTCTAATATCAATTTCAGGATTTGATTTAAGGTAATTGAGAGTATTGCCATAATCCCACCCATCTCCAAAATCCAGTTCAGCACAACCAAAGTAAATTTCACATAGATCATGGAAATTGGCTATTACTTCGGTTGCCCCCATTAAACAGGTGTCAAACCCAATAAACTCGAACTTATGTAGATCATTATTATTTAGTGCAGCCATTAGAGCATCTCTGATTTGCTCACTAGTTAATCCTTTCCCTTGCTTCAATTCGCCGTTTTGTGTGTCACCCCCAAAGCCAACGAACTGTCCGCCATGGTTCCAAAGAATCAGACCATACCTTTTTGCTGGATAATTATTTATGGACCAATTAACAAACTTTTCCAATTCCTCCGGATTGTCCATGTTGTTTTCTTCTGGATAGCTTTCAATAATACTAGAATTTAGGGTGTTTTTCCTGCCATCTGTATCAGGGCCAATCAAAAGCCTTGCAATTCCGTCGAAATCAGCGGGATTTACATTGTGTTTTAATTTCCATAATTTTGTAGCACGTGCCTTTGTGTTTATATCAGTTTGTGTAATTATATTGAAATGATCTGAGCTTCCGGCTTGCTCCATTTCTAGCAAATCCTCCATTAGCGCTGATGTCAAATTGTGATCAGCATGCGCATACACCATGACTGTCCAATCTGCGGGGTCACGTTCCACTTCAACTCTCCTTGCAAGCTCATCGGAGGCATTGCCCGCCTGGTCCTTCACATTGTATGTGATCGTATAAATTCCCGGCTTACTGCTGTCGACCGTTCCCTGGACTTCAATCGACTTGGTAATGTCTCCATCATAATTGTCAATAGCGCTCGCCCCTGCATCCTGATATTCATCACCAACATTGATCCTGACATTCCCA
>DTRI01000134.1 GCA_012966015.1 Flavobacteriales bacterium
AAACAATAAAACGTTTTCCAATGCATGAATTGCATATTCCTGCGTATTTAAAGATTGTCAATATATTTTCATGTAATTTTAGTTTTTAAAGATTTTATTAACACGGAGCTATGGAAAAAGCTATCTTTTTCGACCGGGATGGCGTCATCAATAAGGAAATTGGTGACTATGTTTTTACACTTGAAAAATTCGAATTAAACAGCACAGCTGTACCTGTGATGGCAGCCTCCATTGAGAAAGGCTACAAATTGTTCGTGGTGACCAATCAGAGCGGTATTTCCAAAGGAATTTACGGTCATAAGAATGTAGATGAAGTCCACGAGCACATGATTATATTGCTGAAGGACAATGGCATTCAGCTAAGCGAAATTTATTACTGCCCGCATCATCCTGATTTTACGGAATGTTTGTGCAGAAAACCCGGTTCTTTGATGCTGGAAAAGGCGGTTGCAAAATACGATTTGGACGTTGAAAAGTGCTTTTTGGTGGGTGATCGCGACAGGGACATCGAATCTGCTGAAAGGATAGGCATTAGCGGAGTCAAAGTAGAGTCTAATGCGTCGCTTGATGTACTGCTTCCATTGTTAGAGGAATAAGGTGGCTTCGAAATTGTTTATTTTTACTTCTTTCATCCATCAGAAACTTATATGCGAGCTAAGACTTCAATATGGTTAAAGTATTCGCTCAAAATTGCAGCAACAATATCGCTGAGTGCATCTTCGATCTTTATTCAGTCTTCCTATGGACAAAAAGGTGGAGGTTCGGACGAAAGGGACGCCTATACTTTCTTGAAGAAAAATGAATATGCAAAAGCTGAATTAATCTATGAGCGCCTGGTTGATTCTGAACCATCCAACACTTTCTATAACTACGGATTGGGTGTCTGTTATTTGAATTCTAAGACGCTACAGCTTGAATCCATCGTACTGTTGGAGAAGGCTGTGGAGAACTTTGAGGAGTTTACAAACTCTTCGCCTGAAGATGCCTATTACTATCTGGCCCGAGCCTATCACTTGGCCCACCAATTCGAGGAAGCTATTGTGGCCTATAAAAAATTTAAGGAAATTATGCTCAAGGATTTAAAGCTTGAGGAGAGAAATTTATGGGATCGTTTTGAGTTTGAAAGCGAAGGATTTACCGATAAGGAATTCAGGGCGAAATTCATATCCAACGACGAAGTCATAATTATGATTAGCGACTATATCGCGGATATTGACAATAGAATAAGAATGTGCAATTATGGAAAAGTATTGAAGAACAATTCGGTTGATGCGATAGTTGAAAATTTAGGCGAGACAACCAATACAGAGTATTCAGAGTACGGCCCCGTAGTCTCATCGTCGGAGGACCAACTTGCCTTTACCCGAAGAAGCCCGGAAACAGAGGGGGGTAAAATTTCACCTGATGGCGACTATTTTGAAGACATATACATTACACAGATTGGTGGCGGAAGCTTATTTAAAAGCTCGGATCAAAGTCCGAAAGCAAAAGCTGGATACATTGATGTGTTGTCCAAAATGGATTTTTCAACTCCCACTCAAATAGGCGAGAACATCAATACTTCCGGACATGAAGGTGCGATTCAATTTTCTAATAGCGGGAGCAAGCTGTATTTCTTTAAGGAATCTAATGTATGGGTATCTGAGTTTCGGGACGGAATTTGGGGAGTACCTTCAACCTTAAAAGGGTTAGATGATATAATAAACACTAAAGCGTATGAACCCAGTGTTTCAATTTCTCTCGATGAGAGTGTTGTATTTATCGTAAGTGATCGAAAGGGAGGGTTTGGTGGCCTTGATATATATAAATCTGTTCGTCAGCGAGATGGAAGCTGGGGAGAAGCAATTAACCTGGGAGAAACAATCAACACGCCGTTTGATGAAGATGGGCCCTATGTAGATCCGGATGGAAGCACGCTCTATTTTTCTTCGAAAGGGCATTCGAGTATGGGTGGATATGATGTGTTTAAGTCGCAGTTCAAAGGAGAATATTGGACACGGCCTCCCCAGAACATGGGCTTTCCGGTAAATTCTGCCGCTGACGATATATTCTACTCTATGACGCCTAGATATAATCGGGCGTATTACTCTTCTTCGAAGCTGGGTGGATACGGTGGAATGGACATATATCGGATAACTTTTGCCAATGAAAGGCATCAATTGGCCGAGGTTAAAGGCTTGGTTCTGGAAGGGGATAAATTGGTTCCTACTAAATCTATAATTTCAATCATTGATGATCAATACAATGAGGTGATCTCAATCTACGAGTCGGATTCCACCACCGGTGATTACCTGCTTTTGCTAGGTCATGGTAAATCGTACACGATCAAGGTTGAAACATACGGATTTGTACCCTATATAGAGACGTTTAGCATCCCCAAGCAGGTCTACTATTATCAATTTTATCAGGAAGTCCATCATATTCATATAAAAGATGAGGAAGGTAATATTATAGGGCAAAAGATTACTGTGCACAATGCATTGTTTGATATCGATAAGATGCTTGCGCCCATCATTGAGCCGGGAATGGTGCCACAAACAGAATTGTTGCAACTGATGGCCACTAAGTTGCAGGAATCCTACGATGAATTTAAAAAGGACGCTGTGCTAGATACCACTGAGGAAACACAGCTTCTCGATTCCTATGTTGAGCTGATGAAGCAATTCACCGATGACACGGATGCAGCAGACTCTGTGCTTCGCAGTGGTGAGCTTCAGCAGCAAGCGGTTGAGTTATTGCAAGAATATTCAAATATGAGAGCCGCAAATGAAAACCCTGAGAGGATTGCTTTAATGGATTCTACCCAGTTAGAAACCGTGGTGCTACTCGATACTTATTCTGAATTTATAAAGAATATCGCGGCCGTGAGCCAGGACGTCCCGGAGTTTGTGTCAATTGATAGCACTGCCTACCTGGGCCTGAGCAGGTCAGCATCCTATTCAAAATTTATTGGGAGCCTTAATGCAAATAGCCCAGATATAAATTACGATGAAACAACTGATATTAAATTCTATGTGTCTCAGGATTCACTTGTGGAATTGATGAAAGAGGATACTTTCTTAAGAGAAGAGATAAAGGCAATTCTCGCCCCCCAGAAAACAATAGATACGCAAGTTGAGGAGAATCCTAAAATTGCTGATAGTATCATAGAAAAAGAAGAAATTGACCTTTCTTATATGGATGATCTCGAGATTTACTTTTTTGAGCCAAAGAATCCTGATGCAAGCATAAAGGAGTTGGAAAATTATGTGCTTCCCAGCGCAGCCACGTCTAAGACGGAAGGAGAAAAGCCTGCTGAAGTAGAAGTACAAATCGTTCCAGTTAACAAAGATTTTCCTGGGATATCTGGGGATGATTTGATTTTAAATCTAGTGAAGACCGAGGATGAAGTGAATAGATTTTTTGAGCAGCAGTATGGGCAGGGAAAAATTCTCATCCTCTTTGCCTATGACAATAATTATTTTCCGATGTCAGCCAAGCGAGGATTTGAGCTGGTATCTGAGGCCTTTCATTCTTACGCGGATTTGAAATTTGACATTACGGGATTTGCAGATTCGGAGGGTTCTGTCGAATACAATAACAGGTTGTCGTTAAGAAGAGCTAAAATAATTGCCAATTATTTTGCGAAAGAGGGGCTCTCCCAAGATCGTTTTTCCATCGAATCGAAGGGAGAATCGGAACCAATTGTACCCAATTATAATCTGGATGGCACTGATAATACTGAGAACATGCAATTGAATAGGAGGGTGGAGATTATTGTCAGAAAAACGAGAATTAGTAATTGATATGCAGCTGGTGAACTTCAACGGCGAAATTATACCCGCCGATTCAAATATTATTTCAA
>DTRI01000135.1 GCA_012966015.1 Flavobacteriales bacterium
TTTCGGGACTGCCTTGTGATTATGATGCTATCAATTCACTGGTGAGCAGAGACGGGATAAGCTCGCAATTTGAGCCGGTTACGGACGAACAAAAGGCACTGGGCAGAATTTTGGTACTGGCAGATGCCGCGCATTCTGTTGGTGGAGTGTACAAAGGCAATCGGACAGGTAGCTTGACTGATGTCTCGGTTTTCTCATTCCATGCCGCCAAGAACCTAACAACAGGAGAAGGTGGAGCTATTTGCCTGAACTTGCCAGAGCCTCTTGATAATGAGGAGGTGTACAAGGCGCTAAACATAAAGGTATTGCACGGGCAGTCGAAAGATGCACTGGCCAAAGACAAAGCCGGTAGCTGGCGATACGATGTAAATGAGGCAGGGTATAAATGTAATATGACTGATCTACAGGCGATAATCGGGATGATAGAACTCGACAAATATGAGGTGTCTACCTTGCCCGCGCGGAAACAGATTTTTAAACAGTACGACAATGCCTTTTCCGCGTGTGATTGGGCAGAGCTTCCCCTTTCAAGTGATTCTGAAAGAACTTCTTCTTACCATATATACCCGTTAAGGATCAAGGGCGTGTCTGAAGAGCAACGAGATAGCATCATACAACAAATTACAGATGATGGAGTGGGGGTGAACGTTCATTTTATGCCTATTCCAATGTTGAGCTTCTACAAGGATCAAGGCTTTGATATCAGCACCACTCCTCGTACTTATGACAATTACAGCAGAGAAATCACATTGCCTGTTTATGTGGATTTATCAGAGGAAGATCAGGCGACCGTAATTGAAACAGTGATAAAATCAGTAGCAGCCGTACTTTCATAGCATGATTAAAAGAGCATTTGATCTGATCTTTTCTCTTCTTGGAATTCTGCTGCTCTCCCCTTTGTTGTTGTTGATTGCCATTCTGGTAAAACTTACTTCAAAAGGTGGCGCCTTATTTCTTCAAAAAAGGGTAGGGCTCAACAACGTGGATTTTACCATCTATAAGTTTCGCACCATGTATGTGGATTCCAGCCAGGAGCTTATGCTGACCATAGGAGATGGTGACAAGAGAATCACCAAATTCGGTTCCTTGCTGCGCCGGATGAAACTGGACGAGCTGCCGCAATTGTTCAACGTCTTTTTAGGAAACATGAGCCTTGTCGGCCCACGGCCGGAAGTCAGAAAATATGTAGGTCTTTATGACAGCACACAACGACAGATACTATCTCTTAAGCCGGGAATTACGGATTATGCCAGCATTGCCTACTCAAATGAGAACGAATTGTTATTGCGTGCACCTGATCCTGAAAAGGAATACGTAGAAAATATATTGCCCAAAAAAATTGAACTGAATATGAAATATATTGCCGAACAGGGTATTTTTACGGATATCAAGATTATCGGACTGACCATAAAGAAAATTCTTTTTTAATAAACGTATTATGATTACCAAGCTAAGATCAACAATATTGGTTGCTGCAATGTTTCTGCTTGCAGCCTGTCCATACGACTCAAAAGTTGAGCTCAACACCTACGAAGAATCTCTTCCCATTGAAAAAAAGTATTATGGAAATTATACGGTTGTAAATGAAGATGGCTCTAAGGAAGAGATCGAGATAACGAAGGGTGAGTCTAAGTTTTATAATATTCGGCACAACTCAATTGATGAGGATGGGAAGAAGCTTGAATACCAATATTATAGGGGATATGTAACGGAGATCAAAGGTGTCCAAATTGTAAACGTGGAGAAGAAGGATGGCAACTACAACTTTTACAAATTCAATTTGAAATCAGATAATGAACTTGTGCTGATAGCTATTGAGGATGAATTTATGAAAGAGAACTACCCTGGATACAAACAACCCAAGACAGCTGAGCTTCGTGCATTTATTGAATCCAACATGGAAAATGCCAAGATGTTTGATGCGCCATTGAACTTTGCTAGAGACGCTGAAGTAGGGGGCAAAAAGAAGAAGAAAAAGAAATAGCGCAAAATCTAATCACAACCTATCAGGAGCCCTCTTCTATTGCGCTCATCAACTCTTTAATCTCGCTCACTTTATCTTCATAACCCTGCTTGTTGAAGGAGTGCTCTAAGTTGATCAGAATACGCTTGATCATATCCATATTGGAACAAGGCGAGTAGTAGGATTGCCTGGGCTTAATATTGAGCTGCTTTAAAAAGCTGTTTACATCATTTCTGTCAAAGACAGTTCCCCGACTAAAAGGGTTGATGTAAAACTGAATATCATCAGAGGAGTTTTTGAACGCAACAATAAAATGCTTGGGCAAATTAATACCAAAAACCGGAATTCCCAACGGCTGACAAACCAGCAAGTACAATATCGAAAGAGAAAGTGGATTGCCTTTTTTGCCTTCCAATACATTATTGATAAACGAATTTTGTGGAGCATGAAAATTCTTGCTGTTTCCAACAAACTTGTGGATGTCAAAAAGTACATGGTTGATCGCATTTATCTGCGCAAGGATTGAGCTGGTCTTTTGCACCTCTATATTCACATCCTCTCTTATAAGGCCAAGATGCTCGTTGATTTTTTCCAAGTCTATATCGGGATATTGATATCTCGCAATCAATAATACGCCTTGCAACAGGCTGTTATCCTTAGAATCAGCCCACTGCCTTAATTGAGCCTTAACATCTTGAAATTGAATGGTGTGAATAATTGTTTCTATTCTAACTTGAAGCAGCTCAGAGCCAGCTCTTTCTTTGCCCGGGAAACAGCTTTCCCAGGCCAATTCCAATGAGGGTATTGCCTCATGACCTAAGGACAAGATCTTTTCACTAACCTGATCATAGATTTGATCATGTGGATCATCTAACAAGGTTATCAATGCATCTAATTCGGACTTTATCATATATGCTAAACGTGGAAACGCCTAATAGACTTCGCCAAATACTTATTTGTTTTCAACAGCTAAACGATCGAGCACCAGCCTGATCATCTTGTCAACAGATATTTGATAATCCTCACTGTATTTTTTGGCGAGCCTATTGGCAATAATGGTGCAAATGGTGCAAGTATTGTGTCCGAGCATTCTCCCAAGGCCATATAAGGCAGAAGTTTCCATTTCATAATTGGTAATTCGGCTACCTTCAAAGCTGAAGTTGGTAAAACTTTCATTCTGATTGGGATGCCGCACAGGTAATCTTAATATTCTCCCTTGCGGACCGTAAAATCCGGGAGCAGTTGCTGTAATTCCTCTAGCCATCCCATCACCCAATTTATCCATAAGTGATTCTGAGGCTTTAACAATATAAGGCCGTGGAAGCTGTGTGCCCCATTCAGTTTGTTTTATGAATGCACCAGTCATTGATTGCTCAATCAGATCGTTTGGATAATCGTAATAATGCAGCATTCCATCGAGACCCAAACCGTATTCTGATAGCACAAAAGAGTCAACTTCTATATCTGCCTGCAGAGCCCCGGAAGTACCGAGCCTGACAATGTTAAGGGATTTATGCACCTCTTTTATCTCTCTCGTTTCGAGATCTATATTAACCGCCGCATCCAGTTCGTTAATTACTATATCAATATTATCTGTTCCTATACCCGTTGACATAACCGTTATTCGTGTATTTCCGTTTACCCCTGTATGGGTTGTAAACTCACGATTACTGATCTTAACTTCTATCTCGTCAAAGTAATTTGATATCATCTCGACTCTATGCGGATCACCGACAATTATCACGTTGTCAGCGATATGTTCCGGCTTCAGTTTTATATGATAAACACTACCGTCGGAATTAAGCACTAGTTCTGATTCAGCTATTGCCATGTTCTGCAATTATTTTTGCGATAATTTAAATTTAAGCATGAACAAA
>DTRI01000136.1:0-6691 GCA_012966015.1 Flavobacteriales bacterium
AATAAATAGTGAATGGATTTTTATTGACATCCCAAATTAAATCTACTCCAAAAAATAAAATTACCGTCTTACTAATTTATAGCAAAAAAACAAACCACAGGTAATAGCACCATTGCTAAATTGAAAAGATATCGAAAAATACCTATTTATAGCTACTGCCAACACAGTTGTATGATTCAAGGTAAGCATTGGTGCCGGCGGGATAACGGTATTCGCCTCTGGCGGACAGGTATCGGTGAGGACAATTATGGGAGGCTTTAATGTGTCGGTGCTGGTTTGCGGGAAGGATGAACAAGGAGATAAACAGATGAAAAGAACAGCCGTCACCAAGCGCAACGCACATGGAAGCAAGAAGTTACAGGTTTTCCCAGACAGAATCAAGAGTGTTCTTTTAGGTAAATATACAAGAATATTGCATCGCCGGAACCCTAACGAAAACCCTGCATTTCGTTTTCATAGACAATGCACCGCTCACCAGATACAACCGTAGCGCCCTACAGTGCATAACAATGGCTATAAGTAATGGCGGTTGGCGTGGAAATGCCTAATTTGGTGTATTAAACAAACAATGCGGTGCAGCTGAAGAGTAGTGTACTATTATACCCCACTACTTATAGCCGGAACCGTTGGCAAACATAAAAAGACGAAAATGGCAGAACAGGTCCTTCGAACCGTGACACCCTTGATTCATCATATATCAGCACCAGGACTGTGATTCAATAATATCCCTTAACTAAGCGCTTAGTTATAATGGAGTTCTCAAGTCTAATTTTGACTAAATATAGCCCGCTCGACAAATGCTTTAGTTCAACTAAAACACTATTTGATTTTGAACCACTTTTTTGTTCGAACACTAACTGGCCAACCGAATTATATACTTCTACACTTGAGATTGGCTTACGATCACTTTCTATGATGAAAGAATATTCAAAGGGGTTCGGGTAAGCCGTTATATGATTAGGTATATTTTCTGATATCCCTACAGGAAGAAGCTCATGTACATTAACATTATCTATATAGAGAACATTACCATTGTCTGACTTATTTTCAAATAAAATTACTGCTGAACCCAAGCCAGATAAGACATTTAAATCGACAGTGTCGTTTCTCCATTCATTTGGATTTGGGGTAAAATATAAAGATGAGGATATTCCCGTAGCTAAATCACTTCCAGCCTTTTCCCAGAGTAAGGTTTTTGTTTCTTCACAGTCCACAGAGTAATAAATTGCCAATGTATCTTGATTCAAGGCAGAGCGCTGAGCGTATGCGACATCAAATGTCATTTTCCAATCATTGAGCGATGAGAAGTCGAGTAAAGGGGTCACCAATTGATCTTTCTGGCCTTCAAAAGCGGTAGTGTAATTATCAAGGCTAACCGAAAAAGAGCTCAACCCAAAACCACCAACAGAACTATCGTAGGTCCAAGTAATACCCTGATCATCATTTCTTACTTTCCAATCAACAGGGATGGAAGAACTATTTTCAAATCCCTCAACCAGAGGAGGAATTATACCGCCGGATAGTGGTTGAACAGTTATATAGTTGGTTTGAGCTATAGAATCATTACCAATAACATTTGAAACCATAAGTGACACGTCATAGCTGCCATTTGTGGAGTAACATACGGTTGGATTCAAATCTGTTGAAGTACTTGGTGTCCCTCCGGGGAAATACCACTGCCATTGCGGTCCTAAATCAGAAGACGTATTATAGAACTGGACACAGTCGCCTTCACAAATATCCATGACAGAAGCATAAAACTGTCCTACTGGTGCTGTTGGAGTGTACAAATCAGTCTCCCATAAACCTCTACCAAAAGTTGCTGCTCTAAGCTTTCCAGACCCGTAGTGAATCTCTAATTCACTTACTATGCAGTTGGGCATTCCAGTCGTATATGACTGCCACAAGGTTAGGTCATCATTTTTATAGTACACACCCATGTCCGTGCCAACATAAATACCGTTGTTTGACCCGTATTCATACAAGATACAATTCAAGGGAACATTTGGCAGATTTCCTGATTCATTCGTCCAGGTTAGTCCACCATCAACTGATTTGTACACTTTTTCTCCGTCCATAGAACCAGAGAAACTAACCCATAATATATTGGGATTTGTATTGTGTACACTTATGTAGGTCATAGCCGCTGTTGGCAAACCGGAGGTGATATCACTCCAGGTACTTCCCCCATTGGTGGTTTTATTAATTGTACTTCCGGTTGCAGCATAAATCACATTGTTGTTTGACGGTGCTACCACCAGAGATATTAAATAATATAGATTCCCGAGGGCTGAAATGGCATACCAACTATTACCGCCATTGGTAGATTTCCAAACATCTGCATACCCCATGTATAATGTGTTGGGGTTAAATGGATCTTGCGTATAAGGTGTTACCCATGCTCCTGATCCTGGAATATTACCCGAGCTGATATAAAATGTGTTGCCCCCATCAGTCGATTTATATAAGTTGCCATTCTGCCAGGAAGTATACATGATGTTGGGATCAGAATAATCAACGATGCATTCTGTTCCATCACCTTGTGTCACATGGGTCCACGAACCATTTAAGAGCATAGTTCCATTGTCTTGAGATCCTGCCAGAATGGTTCCGGAGCTGCTCACACTTCCACCAAGCCTATAAAATTGTGTGTTCTGAATTCCAGTACTGAGGTCAGTAAAGGTATTGCCGTTATCCGTTGACTTAAAAATTCCACCATCTGATCCACAATATAGAGTACTACCGTAAAAGTCAAGCGCATGTATATCTGGATGCACATATTCATAGTTTACGGGAGGCCATACGAATTGCGTGATGGCAGTTAACGTCACTCCCCCATCAGTTGATTTCCAAATATTGATTCCTCCTGTATAAACTTCATTTTTGTTAGTGGGCGACACAACCAAAGCCATATCATACCAGGCCTGACCTCCGTTATCCAGACCCGTACTATAATAACCAAGAACATTGGGCGAATCTGCTTGGAGAGAAAATGTAGATCCACCATCAATAGACCGATATAAGCCCAAAAAGCCGCCATTCCACTTTGAAGCTAGTACGTAAACATAGTTCGAGTCAGCTGGGGTTACAGCTATTGAAAATCTACCGACACCTGTAGTTGGGAGCCCATTCGTAATGCTAGTAAATGTGCCAGTGTCTCCACCATCCGTAGATTTATAGAACGTATTAGATGTACAGGTAAGAACAATATTAGAGTTATACGCCTTGAATTCCACGTCCTTTATGGATCCACCCAATACTTGTGTCCAATTCACGCCCGCATCTGATGTTTTGTATAACCCCAGACTGGTAGCAACAAATAGGATATTGGAATTCGTTGGATCAATTATAATCCTGCGCATTACTGAGGATTGGTTAGTTTGCCAGTCAAGACCTGCTGCATTCCATGTAGCACCTCCATCGATGGATTTCATAACACCTATACTGTAGGTATTACTTCCATCTCCATCTCCCGTGGCTATGTATATCGTATTTGAGTTATTCGGATCAATTGCTATTCCTGAAACGCCTATTGATGATAACTCGTCTGTAATAGGTAACCAAGAACTACCACCATCAACAGATTTCCAACACCCCCCAGAAGGTGCTCCAACGTAGATAATGTTGCTATTGTTGGGGTCAACTGTTATCGCATTAATTCGTCCTATCCCTGGATTAGAACTAATAGAATTCCAACTGGTCGGTCCAAGTGGAGTCCAGTTGGCAGATTTATTATTTGCCGAGGTTTTTTTTGAGTCATATTTATTTTTGAATTGCAGATATTCCTCATAGGCTAAGGACGGGTTCAATAATTGCCCACTTGGGTAAACCCGTGGCTCCATAAAATATTCCCATCTCTTAAATTGTTTCCACCCTTTACCTTTCTCATAAGGTTTCCCTTGCCAGTGTTTATTAAATGCATCTTGAATATCATAGAAGTTCGCATTTTGATCATCCATTAAACGGACATAGTCTTGAGATTGACCCGAATTAATGACAAGGAAAAAAGCAAAAAAGAGTGATGCAAGAGGCTTCATGTGACCTCTAATTTCTATTAAATTATGGCCAAATCCAAATATTCCTTGTGCGAACCCGAATCTTTCCTGAAAATCAAACAACCTGATCTAATGATGTGGGTGAGTGTCGGTCAAAAATACCGCTTCAAGCCCAACTGAAACCTAAATTGAGTATAATTGCTGCTATTAAAATTGGCCGGGGTTGTGGAAGTTCCCTTAAAGGCGGTTGTCAATAGAATAGATATCAGGTACATTTGAAACGCTGCCGGGGCATTTGAAACCAGAAACCACCATGATATACACCCATGTTTCTCGTAGGTATTGCACATCTATTACCAGCCAATTTGATCAGATATACAGTTCGGGAAATCAGTTTCCGGGGAAACAACACGTTTATCCTGGTGGTTCATATGCTAATCCGGTGAAGAGCGACTACATAATCGCTATATTTATGTTATTTATAACGATTTGCCAACAAAAAATAAAGCGCATTGAAACTCGTTTTATTCAAAACGTTGGCAAACATTACTAATAAGCAGTTTAATATCATGAGCGAAGTAGAAAAATTAGTTATAGAAGCACAAAACCACAGAGCTGTAAATCATCCATACCTTATTGCTCTGCAAGATGGAACATTGAATAATCCGTATTTGGCAATAAAAGATTTCTCAATTCAATATTCAGGTTACACGACATGGTTTCCAAGATTCTTAACGGCCGCTATTTCAAAAATAACCAATCACTCGCATAGAGCACACTTACTAGACAACTTATGTGAAGAGAGTGGTAATATCGATTCAGATGAACTTGAGCTGCTTAAAAAATTGGATATAAAAGAAGAATGGGTTCAAGGCATCTCACATCCTGAATTATTTCAAAGATTTAAAAGGGCGCTGGGTACAAATGACAATTCGAAAATTGATGAATCCACTGAAATATGGCGAGAAATGTTTCTTAATGTGATATACAATGGCTCTGAAGCAGAAGTAATCGGAGCAATTGGAATTGGAACGGAAAGCGCGGTGAAACATATATACAAGTACATTACCGTTGGTATTCAATCACATACGGACCTCAAGAAATACGATTATGTGTTCTTCGAACTGCACTCTGAAATTGATGACGAACACGGTAAGATTATGATTCAAATAGCAGAAGATATGGTGAAGAGTAACCCTAGCAATTTTGATGACATTCGAAAAGGAATGCTTAAAGCTCTTGGGTTAAGAGTAATGTTTTGGGACATGATGTTAGAACGATCAAAATCGCTATAAAATGAAAATAGAAAAAGACACAAAAAAGTTATACAACAAACAAGCGGACTCCTGGAGCAGAAAAGAGCCAATACTTCTATCCGATTATTCGGCTCGACCGTTCGTATTGGAACTATGTGAACCACTTAGTAATCTAACCATTCTAGATATTGGATGTGGCGAAGGTTACGTTGGAAGAGAAATGTTAAAGCGGGGCGCAAAGCATGTAGATGGAATAGATATTTCAGAAAAAATGATTACGCATGCTATAAGAGAAAAAGAAAATCAAAACATCGAAAATGCTACATATGCGGTGCAGGATATTTCAAAGCTTAGTGTAGCCGAAGAACAGTATGATCTAGTGATTGCAATGTTTCTTTTCAATTATTTATCTGTTGAAGAAACTCAATCTGCAATGGGAAAAGTATTTGACTTACTCAAGCCAGGAGGACAATTTGTATTCTCCGTACCACACCCATTGTTAGCATTTCTAAAAAAAGATAGGTATCCTTTTTACTTTGACGTAAAAGGCGGTTACTTTTCGGGAAGAAACATCCTGTTTCCTGGTGAGATTTGGAGGAGAGATGGCATAGCCGTGAACGTCCAATGTATCCACAAAACAATTCAAGATTATTTTGCATGCCTTAAAGCGGCAAATTACAAGTCGATCCCAGAACTATATGAATTACACATCAACGATGAGCACATAAAATTAGACGAGCCGTTTTTTGGTCCTTTAAAAGACCTTCCGCTTCATATGGCTTTTAAGATTCAGAAGACATGATTGGGAGCATCAATATGGCAGAATATAGTTGGAAAGAGTCTCCTCCTGACATAGAAAAAATAGTACTTAGAGTGCCTTCTGACTTTCTAGAACAATGTCCCATCTTGTTAAATAATGATAACACAATTAACACAGATTTAATTAAATCCTCAAGTAATCAGTCTTTTATCAACCAGCTCACTTCATGGTCATCTGAACAGCATTCATATCTTGAGAAAAAACCTGGGGTACTTCTAATTAAAGTCAATCATGACGAATTAAACGATGAGCAACTTAAATCGCTCTACTACATCATATCAAGTGGATTCGGTAATCTAAATAATCGTTATGGAGAGCTTTTTGACGTGAAAGACAAAAACCTTGACTACAAAAAAGAAGCTATTCCAGTATCTAAAACAAACGCTTCAACGGGCTTTCATACTGACAGTACTGCACTGGAATATAGTCCTGACATTGTTGGATTACTTTGTTTACAACCAGCCAAATTAGGAGGAGAATCTATACTTGCAAACGCGACAGATTTGTATTTATGGATGAAACAATTGTATCCTGAAGACCTTGATATTTTAACTGAACCTATAATACGTGATGTTATTACCCCTGGCAGCGACACAGATATTGAAGCAATTAAAAAAAAT
>DTRI01000136.1:6701-12549 GCA_012966015.1 Flavobacteriales bacterium
AGGCACTCTAAGTACTATTTTTTCGATTGTAAATGGTGTGTTTAAATTTAGATACATGAGATATTGGATCATTAGTGGACACAATCGATGTAAATCAAAAATTTTACCGGAACTAATGCGCGCCTTAGATAGGATAGAGGAATTTTTCCAAAAAAAGGAGAACTTGGTATTCTATAGAATGGTTCGAGGTGACATACTCTTTGTTAATAACAATTTTATTTGTCATAACAGGACTAAGTATGAAGATTACGAGGAAGCAGGAAGAAAACGCACCTTAGTTAGAATATGGATTAATCAATAAACGATTTGCCAACAAAACCTAAAACCAATTGAAACTGGTTTTAGCCAAAGCGTTAGCTAAAATTATTTTGTTAAACTTTTAAATCCAAATGCAACCTTTCTTTTAGAAAGATCATCTATTAATTGTATAAAATCTGAATCATGAAAAAAGTTAATAAATATTTAATTGTATTCTCTACAATCTTAATGATAAGTGGTAATAGTTATGCTCAAAATTTTAAACTTTTAGCAACAGATGCGCAAGGGGACCCTACCATCCCTTCTATCTCAAAGGATGCTAAAAATTTATATTTTGCTGTAGACATGGTAAATGATAGCCTTTGGTTTAAAATAGAAACATATGATTCTATTCAAGGAGACTGGGGACTATGCATAGCCATTGACACAAACGAAATTCCTAATGATGGAGCAACTTGGAATGGCCCTACTAACAACTCAATGAAGTACGAAAGAAAGATTACTTTACTTAATAATCAGTTTTTCCCTCCAACTAGTACTGAAATAAAGGATGCATCTGGTAACATAATAAGTAATAATGTTAACTTCAATCTCATTGATCCCTTCACCATTCAAATCAACGTTAGACTATCAGACATTGATAGTGATGAGTTAATGAATGTTATTGCCGGAACAGGAAGTTTTGATGGAAATATCTATGACGATATCCCTGATACCACTTATATAAATACTGGAACTTTAAATGGATTAAATGAATTAAAGGAAATTAGAATAATAACAAAACATTATCCTAATCCATCCAAATCAATATTAACTATTGATTACAAACTGCCTGCAACTCAAAATAATGGTGAAATTATTATAACAACATTAAGTGGGAAGATTTTAAGTAAAACAAAAATTAAATCAAATGCAGGGGAACAGTTAATCGATATTTCTGGCCTCCCATCAGGTGTCTATTTATACTCTATTAATAGTTCTAAATTAAAGAGCCGAGCTAACAAAATAATCTTAACAAAATAACTATCCGCTAACAAAATATAAAAAAATATAGGGTTGACATGAGTTTCAGGGAGTTTGGTGCTTTCAATTAGCATCTATCTTGGCTGACAAATTATAGTACCTGAAGCCCTACGTTTTTTATACAGTGCCGTTAGACCACATAAATCAGAAAACAAACAATAAAAAAATGAAAAGAATACTTTTTAGCCTTATAATATCTCTAATGGCAATAACTGTTTGTTATAGTCAAATAAATGAGAATTTCAATTCCGGTATACCTGTAAATTGGACACAATGGTCAACAGACAATATAACATGGACTACCAACGGTACTTTGGGAGTAAACTCTACTGAATGTGCTATTGCCGACTACAGTTCAAATTCTAATGCGGGAGCTTCTTGGTTACAAACGCCATTCATGAATTTGTCTACATTGTCTAATCCTGAAATTAACTTCAGTGTTGCTCTCATTGGAAATAATACAACCCCTCCTGATGTCTCACTCTGGTATGACAATGGTGGTGGATGGACACAATTAAATACTTGGGGAAGTGGAATTACAACGACTATAGATAACTCCCCTCCATTGGATGCTGCAAATGTAACCTGGGTCAATCTAAATTATAGCTTATCCTCCTTAGCTGCTAATACAAACATTCGATTTTCTTTTGGCTCAGATTTTGTAAATGGTGGATGGGTATTGGTTGACGATGTAATAATACAACCTGGTACCGCTCCATCAGTAAATACTTTGCCTTATTTTCAAGATTTTGAAGGGAATAGCTTTTTACCTCAAGACTGGGAAGCTTTTGGGTCTAATACTAACGCGGCTTGGCAACAAAGTACAACTGTAGGAGCTTATGGAAACAGTGACAGATCAGCTTTTTTCGATAATTTCACTACAAATCTATCTGGTAATTTTTACGGAATGAGGTCTGTATCGCTTGATTTGACAAATGCTGTAAGCCCTACTTTAACATTTGATGTAGCATATGCAAGATCTAGTGCCGCTAATTCTGACAGATTAGGTATATGGTACTCTTTTAATGGCATTTCCAACTGGGTAAATTTAACCACCTTCCAAAACAGTACGCTAACAACCGCTCCTGATCAAACTACATATTTTACTCCAAGTAATAGCCAGTGGAATTCTATTACTATCGATTTATCACAGTTTGCAGGACAATCTTTAATTCGTTTCGCATTTGAGAATAATTCTGATTTCGGAAATGTATTATATGTAGATAATATACACTTTTATGATGCGAATATTACATCCGGAATTATTTCAAACAGCACCGATTTAACTAGTCAAATTTTTCCTAATCCAGGAACAAACTCAGTAACATTTAATTTCTCAAATCAGGAGAACCATCAAGTAGATTTTTATTCTGTTACCGGAAAAATTGTAATATCTATAGAATTAAAAAACAATGGTATGATTAATATTGAAAATCTAAACCAAGGGGTTTATTATATTATCATTGATAATGAGTCAACCAAAAGGTTTATAAAAATATAAAGTGGTCTAACAAGGGCTAAACGGCATTAAAAAGCAGTTTAGCCAAACCGTTACTTATCAGGATCCTTCATCCCAATAGAAGCTGCATTCATGTCCTTGATGATCTCCGTAGCTTCAAATAGATAGAGGTCTTTTACCAGGTTGCCATGCCATTCTTTGGCGCGCTCCAGCTTGGCAGTGTCCGAAGCCATGGCCTCGAAATCTATTTTGATAGGATAGACTTTCAACCCAGTGCTGTCTTTATGAATGTTCTCATATTTTTTGGCCTCCTCATCCAGTGCTTTCATGTCTGCATCATAGCTGTCCTTCTTTAAATTGATAAGCGTTCGGTCCCGGTTGGTTTTTAATCTTCGGGCATTGCCATCTATCAGCTGAAATTTTTCGCTTTTAGCCACACGCTCAGCGCTCTTCTTTTGGATAAATGCTAAGTCCTTGTACATCCCAGCCGTTGTGTACTCAGCGGGTTTAATCTCATCCCATATCAGGTAATGCTCGAGCTCCTTCTCTCCCACGTCGATATATGCGTAGTTGTAAGGCATTTGAATGTTTGATGCAACACCTTTCAATTGCGTAGCTCCGCCATTAATTCTGTAGAACTTTTGTGTTGTCATTTTGATAGCGCCAAGGGGCCTGTACTTTACCTGCTCTCCAGTAACGGCATTATCGAGGTTGATAAATCGCTGAACCGTTCCCTTGCCATAAGTCACCTCACTGCCCAGAATAATGGCTCTTTCATAATCCTGTAACGCGGCGGCAACAATTTCTGAAGCAGATACACTAAATGAGTTCACCATAACTACCATGGGGCCATCGTAATATATTGCGGGATCTTTATCATTCATCAAATAGGGAGCTCCCATCCTGTCTTTTACCTGCACAATCGGCCCTTCCTTAATAAAAAAGCCGGCCATCTTAACTGCATCTCCAAGTGAGCCGCCACCATTATTTCTCAAGTCCAGGATCAGGCCGTCAATACCTTCAGCTTTTAATTTTTCAATTTCCAGCTTAACATCGGTTGCACAGCTCCTTCCGCCCTGCTTGTGCATGTCCATGTAAAACTTAGGCAGCTTGATATAGCCCGTTCTCTTGTTGTTCTCCAGGATCACAGACTTGGCATATGTCTCCTCGAGGATAACCACATCTCTGATGATGGGAATTAACATTTCGCTTCCATCTACCTTTGTCACAGTCAGCCTTACCTCTGTGCCTTTCTTTCCTCTTATCAGCTTTACTGCATCATCCAATCGCATATCCGTAATATCAACCGACTCTTCAGCTCCCTGGGCAACGGCCGTAATATAGTCACCAGCTTTAAGGTCTCCTTGCTTCCACGAGGCACTTCCCGGTACAATGCGCGTTACCTTTATCCTTCCGTCGTTTTCTTGGAGCTGGGCACCAATTCCCTCCAGCTGGCCAGACATGTAGATGTCGAAATTTTCTTTGGCCTTAGGAGGGTAGTAGCCTGAATGGGGATCAAAAATATTAATGAGCGAATTCATATAAGCGGAAAAGCGGTCACTCTCCTGAATTTTCGCCAATCGCTTGAAGTAACTGTCGTAGGTTTTAACCAGCTTCGTCCTGGCTTTTATTTCAAGCTCCTCGTACGTTTTGGTGGTGACTGTATCACTTTTCTCTTTGGCCTTTTCTTGCGCCTTCAATTTTTTATTGACGTTAGCGAGGGTTTGATATTTTAAAGATCTTCTCCATGAATCTTTTCTCTCCTCTTTTGTTTTTGGATAGCTTCGCTTTTCGAAATCCAGCTCTATGGTCTCCTCAACGCTGTAATCGAACGGCTCTTTAAGTAAGTCAGGATACAGCTGGCCAACCTCCTCAATTCTCTGGGCAATGATTTTCACGGCCTCATAAAAAAATGTCAAGTCTCTGCTTCTGATGGCGTCGTCAATAGTCGTTTCATGTTTCTTGAGCTGTTCCACATCTTCTGCCAGCAGAAATCGCTTGTTTCTATCGAGGGTCTTTAAAAAGATATCGAAAGTGCTTCGCGAAAAATCGTCATTAAAGATTGCGGGCGCGTAATGCGCTCGCTGCATTCCATCCATAATCATATCAAACAGCAACTCGTTCTTGCCTTCATCAGCCGCTGATGAAGTAGAAACTGATGAAATAGGTGCAAGCGTGTAGGAAGAGCCGAGAAAAAGGATGACAAGAAGGCCAACTACCAGATATGATTTTTTGAACATGTGGAAAATCTAATTATTTCAAATATATAAAATACAAAATACGAAATACGAAAGTACGAATAGAATCAGCTGCGGAATACGAAATAAATTCGCACATTCGTAATATTTCGTTATTCGTTGGCCACGGAATGAATAGGTCCACCTAACCCTGTATTTAACTGCAATATTACTTTGAGTATTTAATTACCTTTGGTTTCGCATCTCTTGCGTACAACGCTTCTTTTGGAATGATTATTGGATGAAGTGAGAAAACTAATTTAGCAAGAACAATGAAAAAGTATAGATCATTATTAATTGTAGCATTGGCAGGGCTGATTTTGAGCAGTTGCTCACCGAAAATTCCATTTACGCAATCCATAAGGGAGCAATATAAATTGAAAGAAAATGATTTGAAGGTTTTGCAGTTTTACAATTCCCATGAAATAGTGCTCAACAGAGCTCAAAAAAGCGCCCAGGAGCAAGAAACAGTAGAGGGTACACTTACAATTACCAATGACAGGTCGTTAGAGCAAATTGTAATTAAGGCAGGAACGCCGGGGGTAGTGCTAAAAGTACCGGGAACTACGACGATGGGAGTGAGTTTTGAGGTAGGCGACGAAACGGCCCTGGTATTTGGAACCTCCGTTAAAGGTGATAATGAACGCTATAGCCTGATGGCACCGGAATGGGAGAACAACAGAGGCAAAATACAGTATGCCGGAAAATTATATTATACGTCAAGAGGCAGTGGCGGTGTACACCTTCTTTTTAAGATGCAGCGATTAAGTAAATACATTAGGAAACAGCGCGTTGTAAAAGGCCGCAAAATATAATTACAAAATGGACAAAGAAAGAATGGAACAGATAAAGATTGCACTTCTCGCAATAA
>DTRI01000136.1:12559-13364 GCA_012966015.1 Flavobacteriales bacterium
TACCAAACGGCCACTATGAACTCAGGCACTTCAGGATCTGGCGAGACTGAAGTAGCTTCCACGGTTATTGAAACACCCAATATTCCCGTGATTTCAAAACCGACGCCGGTCAATATTCCGCCAAACCCTTCTCCTACGCCATCTGCACCAACAACAACAATGGCCTTTGCAGAGCCCAATGCTAACTTAGGGGCAGTAAAGAGAAGTGTAGGTAGTACGCACACTTTCAAAGTAACCAATACTGGATCAATACCTCTTACTTTTGGAAATGTAAATGCAGACGCGGGATTGCTGTTGGTTTCAAAACCCACCCAGGCAGTTCCTCCTGGAGGTACATCAGAAATAGTTGTAAAGCTGGCTCCAGATGTTGAGTTGGGTGCTATTGAAAAGACAGTGCACATCGCATCCAATTCGGATCCCGCCCATTATCACTTAACTGTAAAGGCAGTTATAGAGGAATAAAACGTTAAATTTTTGAAGCGATCTCTTGCATTGGCGATATTATCCTTTTCTCCCACTGTTATGCTTGCACAGAATCAAGGGGCCTCTGACACCATTGAAAGCGATACCAACAGCACTCAAAAAAAAGCTGTTTCTATTAAACCAGCTGTACGGCAGAGCGAACTATTCCCGCAAGGTGATGAGAAGGAAGTATTGGAAATTAAGGCTGATAGCATCTACTACAGGGGCTTGAAGCCTGATGATGCCAACAAAATACCCAAACCTAAGAAAAAGAAGGGCGTGAAAGTTTCAAGCAAGGATTGCCCCGTTACTTAAAGGATATGAGCGAAACACCAACTCCAAA
>DTRI01000137.1 GCA_012966015.1 Flavobacteriales bacterium
TAGGTCATTATTAGTGTGTTAGCAATTTCGAGAAGGAAGAGATTGCACTAACATAAAGCTCAAACAATTGCTTACGGCATGGATTATTATGAATCAACGAACAAATAATGGAAATTCTGCAGAACTAAAAATTGAGGAAAAAATAGGACGGGTTTTTAGAACGAAATGTCAGTCCCTGTTACTTATAAACCCACTCCAAGTAGATGAGGATAAAATAGACTATGAAATAGCCAAAAGAAAACGCTACTATATGTATCCTCCCTACAGTTTAGCACTTCTTTCGGCGCGGCTCCAGCAATATAATTATAAAGTTAAAATCTTAGATCTTAATTTTGAAGTTTTTGATGCTCTGCATAAAAAAAGTGAACCAATAGATGAGAGTGAGATCGCCTTCATATGGAAAGAGATACTTAGTAATACTCTCTTAAATTTCCAACCTGATATGGTGGGGATAACCTGTACTTTCACAATGGGACATGAAATGATGTTGAAAACAAGCTCTTTTATCAAGGAGAAAAAGAGTGACTTGCCAATTGTTGCTGGAGGGGTTCATGTAACAAATGCTCCCGAGATAGTACTGAAAGAATGTAAAAGCATAGATTTTGTTTCGCTTTATGAAAGTGACCTCAGTTTTTGCAAGATGATTAACTTTATAAATCAAAAAAATAGCAGGGAAAAATTGTCTCAAATCGGAACTTTAATTGGTGGAAACTACGTTGCTATCGATTGGCGAACTCCTCCGTCTGCTACTGACTTAAACATCATACCTGATTATGGAGAACTAGACGTAAGTCAATACAGTAATCTAGGCGAAATTGGGACATTTCGTTATTGGAGGCCGGAGGACTCGCTTAGCAGCCCTATCTTATCGAATCGAGGTTGTAGGGCGAAATGTTCGTTCTGTAGTGTGGCTAACTTTAATGGGAAAGGGGTACGTGGGCGTAGCGTTGAATCTGTAGTTGACGAGATAGAACATTTGTCTCAGGAGTATGGCATTCAGCATATTACTTGGTTAGACGATGATCTGTTTTTTGACCCTAAAAGAACGTACCATCTCTTTGACACGATTGCAAAACGAAATCTCGGGATAACTTGGGATGCCTCAAATGGTGTAATCGCTTCTGCAGCTGTGGTTCATCCCGAACTCCTAGATGTTGCGTCCAAGTCAGGCTGCATTGGTATGTACTTCGGTATAGAATCAGGCAGTAACCAAATACTTAGGGAAATCCATAAACCATCTGGAAAGAAACACTTCTTTCAACTTGGTGAAATAATGGAAAACTATCCACAAATTTTCACTCGAGGTTTCTTGATTATTGGATTTCCCAACGAGACACTATCACAGATTAAAGAAACAATTGATCTTGCAGTAACAATGAATCTAGATTGGTATACTGTCCAACTTCTGACCCCACTGCCCTCAACAGAAATATACAATCAAATGGTTGATATGGACTTAATTGAAAATGGCAGCCTTAATACGGAGGGGGAAGGGTTCACTATGTTTTCAGTTCGTGAGTCTGAGAAGCAGAGAAGGAGAGAATCCCAGAACAAATTTAAGTCTTCAAAACTCTCAAATCCACTTAATTTGGATCTTAATACTATACCAAGCAAAGCAGAACTTGACGATTTATGGCTATTCGCTGATTATGAAGTAAATTACAAAAAAATATTTAATGAGTATAACCCAATAAAACTTAAAAAGATGCAGTGTTTCCTAAAGGATATCTCTGATAGAATGACTTTAGAGCATCCTATCTCAAATTTTTTCCTTAGTTTGGTCGAATCAAAATTAGGTAATTTCAGCGAAGCTTCAAAACGCAAGAAATTGGTTGTCGCCTACCTAAGTCAATCCAATTATTGGGATTCTCGATTTAAATTGTTAGACATAAGTCTTGACCCATTACAACAAATTCCGTTCCCTTGATAGAATAGAGAGAGTAAAGGGGGACATCTCTTCATAGTTCTGGTACTGTTTAGCTGTAATAGAGATTCATATCTCTTCAATTCCGAAGTCGGAAAATGAAGATCAATATTCTAAGAATATAATGTTTCTTAAAATATATGACATTAAAACGCATGATTATGTGGAATACTTCCACAAAAAGATTGGTCTCTTGGTTTCAGAGAGTGGGGAATGGGATTCACAAAGTAGCTTTCACAGATTGGACACCAATTTCTAAATCAATGCCATTGTCCCTTTATGTGTATACACCTTTTTGCCTACAACTCTGCCGTTTTGTATATGTAGAAAAGAGATAATTAGAGGTCACTCTAAAGTGCAAAACTACTGTTGAACTCAAGAAATCTTTTTGGGAAGAGGATTCCCAGCGTATTATCGTGAAATAGTAGATTTTAAGTCGACCCTCGTTTCATTGATTCAGATTGATTACTTTTTTATCATATATGTGGTGTTAACAAAGTTATCATTTGGTATATGGGATCTTGATTTAGAGAAGCAAAAAGAGGTAACCTCAGTACTGTCTCCAGAAATTGTACGCAGTTGCTTTCATAACATTAATTTTGACATACTAGTTAGATTACTGAAGCAACCCGTTGCAGTAACGCGAAAGACAATGAAGAAAGCATTAGAAATGCAACCTGATCGGTTGAAGTCTATATATGTCAGCTATAGTCCAATTGACAGACATCAAGATTTAAAACAATCAATAGAGAAGAAACAACAAGTTTTTATGTTAAAGAACACCAAGATTGAGTTGCGAGGAGATTCTCACCATGGCAAATCGGCTATGTAATGATGCTAATTTATTTACTATTGTAATGCCGATTAAGGATCGTCCTGAGTTTTTGAGGAATTCGTTGGGTTTTCTTGAAAGTCAGGGGTTTGCTGGGCAAGTGGTCATTGCTGATGGTTCTAGTAAAGCAATGAGTTGTTTGAATAAAAAGATTGTGACCAGTCAGAAAAAAATCAGAATTGTGTATGCCTACACAGCGGGTCTGAAAAATTTGTGGGCCGAGATGCAACGAGGGCTCAAAGATATAGGATCTAAGTACATTTTGCTGCACTCAGACGATGATTTCTATTTTTTGGATGAAATTGATTATTGTTTGGATTTTCTTGAAAAAAACAAGGATTACGTGAGTGCCAGAGGCCGGTTTGTATGGATCGGGGAATATCAGAACCTAAATAAAGAAATTGGACAACCGAGAAAATTTGATCAAGTAGGACTCTCGAACATGCCAATGTATTCATTTACTGAGTCTGTTAATGAGCACCGTGTCGTTGGTATGTTCAATCGCTACTGTCACTTATTTTTTAGTGTTATGCGTAGTGCTACTTTTCTAAAAGCGCTTGGTCAAGTTCAAAAATGTTTGGGAAAAGATTTGGGAAGTGCTTGGTTTGATCAATTTGCGTTTACTATCATCTGTGGGGTTCGTGGTAAAATCCACACTTCAACTGCACTTTACTGTATTCGACAAAAACATCCGGCTCAATATTCAAATCGTACTGCAGCAGCTGAACCATATCGTCATTGGCCGAAGCTCCTCATCTCACCGGATTTCTCGGATGATTACCAACGTTTTCGTCAATGTTTAATTGATAGTTGTCAAGAATTTGTGTCTGTTAGTGAAGAACAATTAAAGTCAATTATCGACTATGGATTGGTAACTTTGATTAAGCGGGGATTTGGAGTGAGGCCGCCTCTAGAAAGGCAGGATTCTGAACTTATGTTCCGACTTAAAGATTCCAGTAGCATTGATCATCAAAGAATGCGTCAGGTCATTCCTTTTCTAACTCCGATTTTGCCTGAAGAGTAGCATGTTCTCTATTAAGTTACGTTTCACGGTGAATTGGTCACGAGGATTCA
>DTRI01000138.1 GCA_012966015.1 Flavobacteriales bacterium
AATGTTGGGTTGACCCTTCCATTACTGAGATCTTCACCCCAGGTTTTGAAACATCATCTAAGGACTGAACTGGGCCGTCCTTATGAACGAGCACACTTACGTCATAGTAAGCAGTGGTAGCAGGGAAATCAATTGACAGAGCGCGAACTGGAGTTGCAGAAGGAGCGGCAATAATCATATCAGCCTTGCCCGATAAGAGTGTCGGGATAATGGCTTTCCATTCGGTATCAATGAATACCGCCTTGACTCCTAAATCCTTATCATACGCCCCAAATCAGCGAAGTAGCCTTCTGCTTCCCCAGTTTGTGCATTTGGTCTCTGTAAAGGAGAGGCACTCTTAAGAAAGATTGCCATACGGATTTCTCCTCTTGATTGTATTTCTTCCAAGATGTTTTCAGCAAATACAGAACCAGCTAAACCCATTGCCAAGGATAGGGTAAGTACTTTTGATATTAATTTATACATAATTTCTCCTATGTTATTAATTAACAGCATGCTTCTAAAAGCATGCTAATTATCATCCCAGTGAATCTAGGATGAACTGAAAAAACCTTTTCCTTAACTAATTCCTTATTATATTTCAAATCGCTAAGGAGAGGGCAAGTTAAGTTGGTAAAAATTAGATCATAATTCCTCCTATGTATGAATTAATTAACAGCATGCTTCTAATAAACATGCTAATTAACATCCCGGTGAATCCAGGATGAACTGAAACAACCTCTTCTCTAAAAAATTCTAGACAGCTAAAAAGATTTTACTTAAACACAAGTTTATTTTGAATAACTAAATTTCTTTTCCAAGTATAGATTGAAACGTGAGATGATAACCACCATTATAATGAAAATGACAGCCACTGCGCTATATAACTCAAAGGGACGGAAGCTAAGAGTAACGGCAGACTGCGCTTTTCTTACCAACTCATCCACTCCTATTATTCCTAAAATAGTTGTACTTTTGAAAACGATAGTGAACTCGTTCCCTATAGGCGGTAGAACAGTACGTATAGCTTGTGGCAAGATGATATAGCGCATCACCTGGAACCGGCTCAGCCCAACAGAGAGACCTGCCTCCCTATGGCCCTTGGGAACCGATTCAATACCTGCTCGGTAAGTCTCCGCCATAAAAGCGGAATGTGTCAAAGATAAGCAGATTACTGCCGTTGCGAATGCCGGAACGTTGATCCCAGTTAACATCGCTGCACCATAAAACAACCAAATTAGGAACACAAAAATCGGAATGGCTCGGAAAACCTGGATGTAAATATCGGAAAAGATTTCCAAAATTTTTATTCCTGACTTACCCATCAAGGCAATGATTAAGCCTAGGGTGAGCGCAATAGCCATACCTAATAAGGCCATCTGAATGGTTATCAAAACACCATCTATAAGAAAGGATTGATACCTCATTAACACATGCCATTTAAAGTCGAAATCCATTTTATATCTCCAATTTAATTAAAACTACACGGGTCTCTTTATAGAGCAAGACCACCCCCGTCTACAACAAGTGCCGTTCCTGTTACATAAGCAGACGCGTCTGAAGCTAGATATAATGCCGCTTGAGCCACATCTTGGGGTGAACATAGTCGGCCTATAGGCACCTTCTGAATGATTTGTTCATTTCGTCTTTCCAGAGCACCAACAGATTGTTCGAGAAATTCAGAACGATCAATAGTTGGCCTGTCAATCCCACCTGGACAGATTGAGTTCACACGAATATTGTACTGAGCATAATCTATTGCCAATTGACGAGTCAACGAAACCACACCTCCTTTGGAGGCACAGTATGCCGCTTCGCCTTTCGTCGCACCTAAACCAGCCCGCGATGCGGTACTAATGATAACCCCAGAATTCTGAGCCATCATTATGGGTAAGGCGTGGTGCACTCCTAGGAAGACACCTTTAAGATTGATGTTTATTATTCTTTCCCAGTCAGAGATCTCAGTATCAACTACAGTCGTTGCATAAGGGAGATCAATTCCAGCATTATTAAATAAAATATCTAGACCACCAAAATGGTCAACTGCACTTTTTACCATCCGTTGGGTATCATCCCAGGAAGATACATCTATTCTTACAAACAAAGCATTTTTACCAATTCGTTCTGCAGTTTCTTGCCCTGCATCATCGTTAATTTCAGCGATGATAACCCGGGCTCCTTCATTTGCAAACAAAATCGCGCTTTCTTGTCCAATACTTGAACCAGCTCCGGTAACTATGGCAACTTTATCCTTAAGTCTCATCTATCTTTATTTCTATCTTTTATATTTTTTGACAGCTAAATCAATCATGCAATAGCTATCACCATGCCGTCAATCCACCGTCAACTGGGAGAGCAACGCCAGTAACAAAGGATGAACTATCAGATGCTAACCACAAGACCGCCTCGGCAACTTCCTCTGGCTTTCCAAAGCGATTAATAGGATGTCTCTCCATCAGACTTCGTCGCACAGCCTCAGGATCTTCACGTGAAGCAAAAAACCTTTGGTGTGTTGGAGTTGATATATCGCTGGGACATACACAGTTAATGCGAATACCTAGCGCAGAATAATCAACTGCCATCTGCTTGGTGAGCAAAACCATGGCTCCTTTGGCCGCACAGTATGCAGACTGTTTTGGGGATGCCACCAAGCCCAAGACCGAGGCGGTATTGACTATGGTTCCTCCAGCATTTTTTAGCATCATGGGTATGATTGTTCGACAGCATAAGAACACGCTTTTAAGACATCCGTTAATAATCCGATCCCAATTTTCCTCGGAAGTATCATGTGCTGCCTTGGAACCTCCGACCCCTACATTGTTGTGAAGAATATTAATTTGACCATAGTTATTTTTCACAGTGTCTACCATTCTCTCAACGTGGTCACAATTGGTTACGTCAGTCTCAACAAAAATACCTTCCGCACCTCGCTCCTTTATAGTTGCCAAAGTTTCCTGACCAGCATCTGGTACTATGTCAACAACTACCATTATTGCCCCTTCTTGTGCCATACGTATAGCTGTGGCCTTTCCAATGCCTGACCCAGCTCCAGTAACTATTGCCACTTTTCCTTCTAGTAACCCCATTTATACCTCTTGATTTTCGTCAATTTTTAATAAGCGAGCAGCATTTTTATAAACAAGTTTGTCTACTACATTCTCATTAAATGGGTATTCTAAAAATCGCTTTATATCATCTAGTGGACGAAAAGGGAAAGCGCTAGCGTAGATGATTTTATCCTGCAAAATTGTGTTCGCCGCCTCAAATATTGGCTCAGCGCCCGGCAAAAATTGGTAAATTGATGCTTCAAGGTAGACATTTTTGTGCCTATAGGCAAGAGCAATAAACTCTGTAACCTGTGGCCAAACCCCATGCGAACAAATAATCTTTAATTCGGGTAAATCTTCAGCCAAGTTATCAACAGCAGCAGGCCCCCCCCATTTGCCTACTAGTGGGCCCATGGTAAATATCACTGGGACATCTATTTCAATACACTTATAGTACAGGGGGTAAAGTATTCGATCATCCGGATAAATATTAATGTGGTGAGGATCCAACGATATCCCCTTCATACCCAATTGAGAAATACATCTCTCTATTTCTCTAAGAGCATTTAGTCCTTGAGTTGGGTCAATACCGGCAAACCCAAACAATCGATTTGGGTATGCTTCCATGCATTCAAACACATAATCATTGCTAAGAGTTACACGTGGAGAGTTGCGGCCTGTAAAAACTGCTTGTGTTACCCCTGCCTTATCAAGAGAGGCCATGAAGTTTTCTAATGTGTTAGGTTCCGGTTTCGGACAATTAAAATAGTTGT
>DTRI01000139.1 GCA_012966015.1 Flavobacteriales bacterium
CAGCTCGTACACAAAAGAAAAGACGGGACATTATTCCCGGTTGAGATCAGCACCCGTTTGATAGAATTTGACGGAAGGCCGGTTTTTCAAAGTTTTGTCCGTGATATTACTGATAGGAAGAGAGCCGAAGAACAAAAACAACTTTCTTATGATATTGCAAATGCGTCAACTCTCTTTCATGATAGCATCTATGAATTTTCTCGATACGTGCACTCAAGGATTAAAAATCATATAGACGCCGTAAATTTCCATCTTACCTTATATGACAGAGAAAACGAAATGCTGAAATCTGTATATGTTCACGATACATTCAATACCAAGGTAAAAACTTACGAAAGAAAATTTAAAAACGGACTATCAGAATATGTAATCTCCAATGGAAAGCCGCTGTTGTTAAAGATTAGCCAATTAAAACAATTCATCAGAAAAGAAGGATTTACGCCCAAAGGTGAATTAGCCCAGGCATGGATGATTGTACCGCTCAATACTGAAAAAAGAACAATAGGCGTTTTAACAATAGAATCTATTACAGACGAAAATGCTTACTCAACAGAAGATATTAAGCTTTTGGAATTCATTTCCACTCAAATTGCATCTGCTGTTGAGAAACAGCAGGCAATACAAGAAATAACAAAGGCGCATACAGCCATTGAAAATTCAATGAATGGCGTTATTTCTATCGACTTTGAAGGGAACATCGTCTTTTCTAATCCGGCAGCAGTAAAGATGTGGGGTTTTGAGAATGCAAATGAGGCGCTGGAAGCCAGACCGCACATGCTGGACTACTATGATAAAGCTATACACTCCAAGGTAAATGAAATTTTGGAAACAATAAAGACTGAAGGGAAGTATTTTGATCCGGAGGGGTTAGAATGCATGAGAAAAGATGGTACTGGATTTATTGCTCAGATCAGTGCTTCTTTAGTCAAGAACAAAAAGGGGGATTCTGTGGGCATTACAGCGTCATTTATCGATATTACTGAACAAAAAGAAATCGAAAAAAAATACCAAACCCTTATTAAAACTATGAACGAAGGGCTTATTTTCTCCGATGAAAACGGGATTTTGAAGTACTTCAATGAAAGGTTTTGTGATCTGGTTGGATACGATAGAAGTGAACTTGAGGGTCAAAATAGCTTCAAGTTGCTATTGGATCGCAAGGACGCTGAGACAATGCGAGCAAGAGTAAAAGATAGAGAAAAAGGTGTTTCAGAAAAATATGAGATTCGAATCAAAAGAAAAAAGGGCAATTGGATATGGTGCTCAGTAAGCGCCTCACCTGTAGCAGATGATAAAGGTAAGTTCGTGGGAGTTATGTCAACCTTATCGGATATTACCCCGTTAAAGAATGCCGAAGATCAAATAGAATCTCTAGCCAAATCCCCCTCTGAAAACCCTTCTCCCGTGCTAAGGGTTGATAAGAATTATAACATTATTTATGCCAATACTGCTGGAGACATGGTGCTGAAAGAGCTTGGACTTTCAGGGAAAAGAAAGATAACAGGTTTCTTAAGAAAATCGATAATGAGGTGCTTAAAAACTAATGAAACCATCAACATCGACAAATTAGTTGGGGAGCTCCATTATCTGTTTACGGTCACATATGTCAGTGGAGGGCCAAAATGGTTTCAAGATATTATTGGAAAGGAAAACGATTATATAAGTATTGTTGGTTTGGATATCACCGAAAGGGTAAATGCTGAAGAAGCACTAGCTAAAACTGAAAAACAATACAAAATGCTTGTGGAAAATATGAATGATGGGATCATACGGGTCGATAATCAAGAGATTATTCAATATGTAAACCAACAGTTCTGCAAATTATCAGGTTATACCCAAGATGAGTTGATTGGCAATAACGCTTCTGAATTGTTGGTAGACGGGGACATCGAATTATTTAAAATGAGGAGGCGAGCTACCAGGAGAGAAAAAGGCAAATTCGAGAACTATGAATTCCCATTGAAAACAAAAGCGGGTAGGAAAAAATGGGTCGGAGCACGCGGGGCACCAATCTATGATGATGAAGGAAAAGTAACAGGATCCATAGGAGCCAATTGGGATATCACCGAACGCAAAATCGCGGAAAGAGCACTCCGCGCTACAAATAGAGAGCTCAATACGTTTATGTACAAGGCATCACATGATTTGAAAGGGCCTCTTTCTTCTATGTTCGGACTGATTAATCTAACCAGAGAAGAAACAAACGATCCGCTTGTTCACAGGTATCTGGATCTTATTCTGTCATCGGTTGGTAAGCTGGACAATATTCTGGATGACCTGATACAAATAACCATAATCAAGCAAGGGAAGGTACAGCAGGAACCCGTAAGAATCAGTGAACTAATAAAGGACGTTCTCGCGGCTTTCAGCTCTCTCAAGGATTTTAATGAAGTCAAAATTACAGTTAACAACAAGCTAAATTCTCCGTTCGCCTGTGACAGTCGGTTATTAAAAACCATACTCAGGAATTTACTTGAAAATGCGATTAAGTACCGGAACGCAAGTATCAAAAACTCATTTGCAAATATTGAAATCCATAAAAAAGGAGAAAAGATTCTCATAGAGATCGCCGATAATGGGATAGGAATACCTACAAAATACCACGGAGACATATTTGATATGTTCTTCAGGGCAAATGAGACATCAAAAGGCTCTGGACTGGGACTTTATATCGTAAAAAATGCCGTAGAAAAACTCGGGGGAACAATTAAAATTAAAAGCAACCCGAATGCGGGAACTACTTTCACAATTTATTTGCCCCTAGATCAACAACTCAACCACGAAAACTAATGAAAAAAGTGAACAATCAACAAGATCCTCAAGAAATATCTGGACTGCTCCAGAGTATTGCCGATAAGCACAAAGAACTTTATGACTCCCTGCAAGAAAAAACCGCTTTTATAGAGCTTACAAAAGAATTAATCATTACTACCAATGAAGCATCTAACTCCAAAGAGGCCCTCCAATTGAGCATCTGCAAAGTTTGTGATTTTATGAGGTGGCCGGTGGGTCATGTCTATTTCACTCGAAACGAACCCACGTTGGCAATGGTCCCGTCAAAAATATGGCACCTATCCAGGCCCAAAAAGTTCAGCGCATTCAAAAAAATTACGGAGACAAACAGTGTCGCATCGGGAGAAGGGCTTCCCGGCCGCGTGTTAAGCAGTAAAAAACCTGCCTGGATTATCGATGTAACCAAAGATTTGAACTTTCCCAGGTCGAAATTGGCAAAAAACCTCGGGGTACAGGCCGGCTTTGCTTTTCCGGTAATGGTAAGGAAACAGGTTGCAGCGGTGCTTGAATTCTTTTCAGAAAATGCGGAAAAGCCCAATCACCAGGTGCTAGAGCTCATGGGACAGATTGGAACGCAATTGGGAAGGATTATTGAGCGCGAAGATGCGGCTAATGCCATTATAAACAGAGAACTCAAAATCCGACAAACCAATGAACGGCTCGAGAGCTTCATGAACTCGGCAACCGATCACTTTATTATGTTAGATAAAGATCTGAACGTTATTGACCTGAACGGAGCGGCACTTGTATATTTTCAGGCAAAAAAATACCAGCTGATAGGAAAAAAACTTCAGGATATATCACCCGTTATTGTGGAAAACGGAAGATATGAAAAATATAAAGAGGTGATAAAAACCGGGAAATCTTTTTTTGTCGATGATCAGGTGTCTCATCGCAGCCTGGGATATTTACGCCTTAATGTAAAAGCGTTTAAAGTAGCAGATGGACTGGGCATTATTTCCTCCGATATTACAGGTGTGACGGATGCAATTGATGAGCTGAGCAATTTTATGTACAGGATATCACATGACTTAAAAGCTCCTTTGGCTACGATGATGGGGCTGGTAAACATTGCAGGGAGTGATGAGAATGAAAAGAGTACAAAAGAATACCTGGAAATGATAAGAGACAATGCACAAAAGCTAGATGATATGATCAGTGACCTGGTGGCATTAACCAAGGTAAAACAAACTGAGGTTACACCCACGCAAGTCAATTTGAAAAGATTGATCACAGAGACCATTGTGTCTATGTCTCACGTTCAAGGTTATGATGAAATGAATTTTGAAATCGACATTAAACTCCATCGTAAGTTTTACAGCGATGAAACGCTGGTCAGGCTCATATTGCTGAATCTTATAGATAATGCGATAAAATACAGAAGGCGGGATTCGGTAAAACCGGAGATAAAAATCACAGCCAGATATAACGATAGGCTTTTAAAAGTACAGATCGAGGACAACGGGATTGGCATTCCTAAACAAGCACAGGTAGATGTGTTCAAAATGTTTATCCGGGCAACAAATCATGTTGGGGGCAGCGGAATAGGGCTTTACACCGTAAAAAATGCTGTCAACAAGCTGAAAGGAACCGTTGTTCTTGAAAGCAATATAAAAGAAGGCACCAAATTCACCATTTATTTGGAGAACTTGGATAACATTAGCGAACCTGTGCACAGTAAGTCAAAATCCTTGGCATAGCTTCTCTCTTATTTATTGCCTGTTTGTTACCCTCAACGGTGCTGATATCTAGATCAGCGCCCTAATACTCCTACATTTTTTACAAAAATCTTACATCAGCAAAAGACTGGTAGTTGTTGGTTAGTGATAGAGCTCAAAAGGTGAAATATTTGTACCATCATTTAAAACAAAAAATTATGAAAGCAAAGATTCACAGCCTCGGACAAGCAAACGGGAAACAAATTAAAAATTCAATCGGCGGAGTGAGCAAAACTGTTCTAACAACAATCGCAATTGTATTGCTAACACTAACAGTTAATATCTCTCAAGGCCAGGATTTAATAGGTAATGATGAATACCGAGTAACTGCTTACAAGCAAGGTGACAATCAAATACAAAGCACTTCTAATGTAATTGAAGTTGAGAAAAGCTTTACCTTGTATGTGCCTAATGCTTTCACTCCAAACGGAGATGGCTTAAATGAAACCTTTGGCCCAGTTGGAAATGAAGTAAAGCATTTCTCCATGAGGATATACAGCAGATGGGGCGAGCTGGTATTTGAGAGCGATGCCTTGGACAACCAATGGGATGGCACTTTTAAAGGCGAGAAAGTACAAACTGATACTTATGTATATAAAATATTTGCCACAGGAGAAGAATCAGGATCATTTGAGAAGTCCGGAAAAGTAACTGTTATAATATAATTCAATATCAAATAAACTAATGAAACCTACTAATCATAAGTTCATTATAATGGCAATGTTCAACAATATCAAATTTGTAACTGTAATCGCGTTTCTTTTAGGAACCGCTTCATCAGGAAATTCTCAAAATCCTATCGCATCATTCAGCAATGCTGTAGATTCAGGGTGTGTTCCATTAACCGTACAGTTTACCAACACCTCTTCAAACGCTGTCAGCTACTTATGGGACTTTGGCAATGGTGCGACATCAACTCTCGAAAACCCGGTGAATGCTTATTTTACGCCTGGGGCTTATACAGTTTCTCTGACCGTAACATCTGCTTCTGGTGACAGTGATACATATAATATAGTAGATGCGATTACAGTCATCGCTCAGCCGGAAGCTGATTTTTACGCTCAAAATACTTCAACATGTCTTTCTGGAAATTCAATTGCCTTTATTAACAACTCCAATAATTCCAACAGTTGGATATGGGACTTCGGAGATGGTAATACTTCTACCGCAGAAAATCCTGTTCATTCCTATTCAGCATCTGGCAATTATACGGTTACTATGCTGGCTCAAAATGATGGAGGATGCAGTGTTGTATTTTCCAAATCTTCCTACATAAACATATTTTCTGATTGGGGTGCGGAATTTATTGCAGATACCAATTACAGCTGTGATTTAAACCACCTTTTTTCATTTAATTGTACCACAACCGGAATTACTTCATGGTCATGGGATTTCGGTGACGGTTCCTCATCCAATGTTCAGAACCCCCAACACTCTTACAGCGATCCGGGGTTGTATACAATTACACTCATTACCCTCAATTCAGCCGGATGTGTCGACACATTGATTGAGTCTGATTATATTACGGTAGGTGTAGGATACGAACCAGCTGTTATCACAGACACAACAGTCGGGTGTGTTCCATTTTCAGTGAGCTTTAGTGACACCAGTTCCTTCTCTAGTACATGGTTATGGAATTTTGGTCATGGAAACACTTCCAATCTAAAAAACACCATTCACACCTATTCTAACACTGGAAGCTTCGACGTATCATTGACAATCACTGGAGCAAATGGCTGCGTGAATACTACTGTTTTAAACGACTATATTACAGTACTTGAACCTCCCGTTGCAGCATTCAGCTTTAACAAGCCTACATTTCATACGCTTGCAACATGTATTCCGTTTGCAGTAAATTTTCATAACAACTCCACCGACGCTGTCTCCTGGCTCTGGAATTTCGGCGATGGAGACACCTCGACAAGTGAAGACCCCAGGCATGTGTATTATAATACAGGTAGCTATACTGTAGCGCTAACCGTTTATTCAGTCAATGGTTGCACTGATACATATGAGTGGACAAATATGATAACTCTCACGAAACCCACAGCACACTTTGGGGCAACCAATTCTTCAGGATGCGTGCCTTTTTTAACATCCTTCGTCGATTCATCGGTGGATGCAGTTACCTGGCTTTGGTTATTTGGGGATGGGGATTCATCAATACAGCAAAATCCGGCACATACCTATCTCAATAATGGCACCTACGATGTTACCTTGATTGTTTCAAACTTATCCGGATGTACGGATACGCTAACAAAACAGGAGCTAATAACAGCGCAATCCTATGCTCCCTCTTACGTGGAGCCACCTGCATATACCGGATGCATTCCTCTTAATATGAATTTTGAAAACCAGACTCAGGGTGCAGTAAGCTGGGTATGGGATTTTGGTGATGGAAGCCCGGTTAGCAACCAACAACAAACCAGCCACACTTACCAAAATGAAGGAACTTATACCGTGTCTTTGATAGTTGAGATGAACTCGGGCTGTTCACAGCATATTCCATCGTATAGGACGATAGTTGTTAGCGGAGGAGAAGCGAATTTTGTATACGATTTGGATTTATGCTCACCACTGACCGTAAATTTCACCGATTCATCGACAAATGCCAGTTCCTGGAGTTGGAATTTCGGAGACGGAAGCAGCTCTACCCTTCAAAGCCCTACACACGTGTATGCAGCATACGGCTATTACATGGTTGTGCTTACGGTAACTAGCGCTGCGGGATGTGTTTATACCACCGCAATGATGGTGACTGTTAAGCCACGTGCTGCTCTGGCCAATCCGGTTTTTATAGCCTCAGATTCTTTATATCCCATGAGCATTGAACTCTTTGCAAACTCTAATGGTGCCACTTCGTGGTTGTGGGATTTTGGAGATAGCTCCGCAACCTCCACATTGGAAAATCCTTCCCATTATTACGCTTTTCAACCTTACTGGAACATACAGCTGATTGTAAGCAATGGACCCTGCACTGATACACTTACGCTTGAAGTAATAGAGGTATCGCCTGTTCCCGGTGTCCCTGTAGGAGTTGAAGCTGAAGGACCAGAAGAAGATGAGTTGATAAGTTATCCGGCAGTAGGGTGCATCCCTTTTACAGTATCTTTCTTCAATGAGTTTCCCGATGCTGTTACTTACAGCTGGAATTTCGGGGATGGCGGCTCATCGAATGTTGCTGATCCAATTCACGTTTTTGATAATTCAGGCACTTATAGCATCTCCCTGGTAGTGTCGAACATCGACGGTACATATGACACCCTGCAAATGGATAGCTTTATAATTGTAGGCGGTCCAGAAGCAGCATTTACGACAACTGTTGTACCAATATGCGACAGCATCAGCATGGAGCTAATTGACAGCTCTATAAATGCGCTGCAATGGGATTGGAATTTTGGTGACGGTGACACTTCGACCAGCCAGAATCCCACCCACACATATCTGGCGGTTAATACCAGCTATACTATTTTACTTAAGGTAACTGATTCTATTGGGTGCACGGATTTGGCAACCAATAGCATATATACTGGAATTCCGGAGCCTGCTTTTTCTTTTGAAAATGAGATCTGTTTGGGCGACACTACTCATTTTACAAGCACATTAAATGGCGGCTCATGGTCATGGGATTTTGGAGATGGCAGCTATTCCCTGGACCCAGCTCCATTGCATGTTTACGCCAACTCAGGCACTTATTACCCTGTTCTTATATTTAACGATTCTAATGGCTGTGCGCACAATTACCCGATGACGAATGGCATAGTGGTTCGCAACCCAATTGCCGGTTTTTCATTAATTGGAGCTATAAGCGCCTGCGACACGTTGAACGTAGAAATAGCAAACAATTCTACCGGTGCCCAAAGCTATGTGTGGGATTTTGGTGACGGATTCACTTCTACAATGGCCGAGCCAAGCTACACCTATTTTGAGCCGGGTACTTACACAATTAGCTTAATGGCCGAAACCAATGGATGCACGAGCTTAAGCATAAGTCCCAATCAGGTAACAGTAACTGTTGCTGAGTCTTCATTTGGTTGGGAACAGGTGAATTATTGCTTTCCGATAACCGTCAATTATACAGACTCGAGCAACAATGCAGTGGCCTGGCTCTGGAATTTTGGGGATGATAGCCCCGTAGTTACAAGCCAAAACCCAACTCACGTGTTTGATTCTTTGCCCGATAACGAGGTTTCACTGACTATAATGGACGTAAATGGATGTCAGGCAACTTCTTCTCTACCCAATATTTCTGTTCTCACTGCTTCATTTGAGATCAGTGATGCTATAGGATGTGCTCCGCACAACGTGTCTTTTACCGATAACTCCTTGGGAGCAGTGTCGTGGTCCTGGGATTTTGGAGATGGTAATACATCAGTAGATCGACACCCAACACATACCTATCCAAGCTCTGGATGGTATGATGTAACCCTCATAGTTTTTTCAGTTAATGGTTGTACAGACACCATATTCCAAAGTTCATTAGTTCAAATCTATAAACCAGTAGCTGATTTTTTCTCTTCTGATACTTCCCAGTGCGCCCCAGCCCTGGTCACTTTCACCGATCAATCACAAAATGCCAACAGCTATGTCTGGGATTTCGGGGATGGAATAGGGTCTACCAATGACAACCCTGACCACATATACGTCGCTCCGGGGTTTTATTCTATCAAGCTTTTGGTCGTTGACTCTTTCGGATGTACAGATTCTATTGTTCGGACAGAGCATATAAAGCTATACGGACCTTTGGCCTCATTTAGCAGTAACGTGACAGAGGGTTGCGGGGGATTAGATGTTTCTTTTACAGATCAATCCGAAAATGCCGTCTCCTGGAGTTGGAGTTTTGGCGACGGGGGCTCATCAACTACGCAAGACCCACAATATTATTATAATATCGGATCGTTTGTGGCATCCCTTATGGTAACAGATTCCTTGGGCTGTACATCATCATTCATATTGCCTGATTCCATATTGGCACATCAGAATCCAATAGCTAGTTTTGAGCTGCCCAACAGCCTGGCCTGTACTCCTTTTAAATTCAATTTTACCAACAATTCCCAATTTGCAGATGCATATCAATGGAATTTTGATGATGAGGTTATCACCTCTGAAGAGAATCCTTATCATCTGTTTAATAATGCGGGCGACTATCAGGTGACTTTAATCAGCACTAGCTCCGATGGTTGCGCCGATACCAGCATCCAGTCTATGGAGATCGAGCAATCTCCTGAAGCGCTTTTCGTGGCTGACAATACAGCAGGTTGCTGGCCTCTGCCAGTCAATTTTACTTCTCAGTCTACCAATCTGGTAAACCCCGCGTATTTCTGGAATTTTTCAGATGGAAGAATTGCTCCAACTGGTCAGGAAACAGGGATTGAGAATTTCCATACAAAGATTTTCCACAATCAAAACCCTTCAGTAACGTACTTTACAACTGGATTCTCCGATGTAAGCCTTGTTGTCATCAATTCCAATGGTTGTTCAGATACAACCGTAATAACAAACTACATTGAAGTATATGATACGGTTTCACCCGCCGATCCGGCGATTTACTCAGCAACTGTGTTGTCTAATACATCCATAAGGGTCATTTGGGAAAATATTGAACAAGACAACCTGATTCATTATGAGGTTTATCGAAAAGATCTTCTTTCACCAACTTTTGTATCTGTCGGCACCTTTCAAAAACAAGGAACACTTGAATTTGTTGACGAGGGAATAAATACATTAGAGAATTCCTATTGCTACAAGGTACAAGCGGTTTATCGGTGCAGTGTAAAGACCTCTGTAGATGCATTGACCGAATATTGCACGATAAACGTTTCAGCATATCCTTCCGGAGACAAGATAGAGGTTGAATGGAGCCAATATGTGGGTTGCTCCGTAGAAAGTTATGAGTTATACCGACAGAGAGGTAATGGCTCTGCGCCTGTGCATCTCGCTACTCTTCCATCTACTGCTTATAGCTTTACAGATTCTTCCTTTTTATGTCCAGATCAATATTCTTATCGTATCAAAGCAACAAATTTGTGTGACCGCAGCTATATGTCAATGAGCGATACTGCCATCGCAAGCCCGGAAGAGAGTATCTTTAACCTGCAAAAAACAGACATCTTGCGAACCACTGTGGTTAACAACAACGCAGTACTTTCGGAATGGACACCACCTGAAATTCTGCCTGACTATGTGAGCAATTATATCATTCTCAGGTCTACGAATAATACAGATTTTTTCTTTCTGGATTCCATTCCTGCAGGCATTCACCAGTACATTGATAACAACGTAAGCATTGATGTGCAAAACTACTATTACAAGATCGATGTGGTGAACACTTGCGAGGTAACAAGCGATCCAGGTTTAAAAGGATCATCCATACTCCTTAAGACCGAAACAATCAGTGGGCAATCATTTCTTCATTGGACCCCCTATGAGAGCTGGGATACTGGAGTAGACTACTACCTCATTGAGAAGAAAGATAAGTATGGCGAATGGGAGCCTGTAAAGAAGATAGATGGGAAATCCAGTAACACCAAAATAGACGAATAAGCCAGGCTTTACTACTTATTCAAATTCCCTTGTGATTAACGATTAGAGTCGGTATGCACCGACTCTAATTGTATTATATCCCCTTGATAGAGATTATCTGAAAAGTGCAATAAAGCGTTAATTCTTACACGTGTTCAATTCAGCACGATTAAGGGTTTTTTACGAATTCTCCCTGCTCTATATTTGCTCTGAACAATAACAAATAAATACTACCTGAACATGAAAACAGCACCACTTCAACTAACTATCGCAACAGTACTGTGCCTCTTTAACACAAGCATATACGCGCAAAGTGTGGGTGCGGGTGCCAGCAGCTTTAGCCAGGGACAGGAAGCGATAACTCATGAATTTACCGCAGCGTTACCAGATAAGGAAGGATGCATCTTGTGCACTGAAGAAAAGAATATAGAAATAGCTCCAGTGGACATAGGGCCACGCACTTTGGTTGAATTCGGTTTGATGTCTAATGGAGGCAAGGTCTACACACATTGGCATGTGAATGGCGAAAAAGAAAACGGGCTATTTATTGTTGAGCGATCTACCAATCAGAGGGACTATGAGCAGATAGGTATTAAAAGGGGCATAGGTGTGCAAATTGAAAATAAAATACTCTATTGCTGGGTCGATGAAGATCCTATGGAAGGCGTGTGTTGGTATCGTCTTCTCAAAGTGTATGAAGACGGCAGGTATTATTACAGCCAACCCGTAAATACAGAACAAGAACAACCGATCAGGATGACCTACAAAGAAGGTACTCCATTGGCTGCTGCTTCTAATCAATAGTCTAAAATTATTTAATGCCAAAACAATACCCCGTCAGGAAACTGAAAGGGGTATTCTGTGTTGCGGAGACTGGATTACGCGGCCTTCGGCCGCATGGAATCGCAGGGGTAGCTATCTAACGAATGGAGAGGGCGAAAGTTTATAGAGACCTTTTGCAATATGGGTTACCGAAACAACAGGCAATATCCTTCAACACCAAGATTCAGCTCATTAAAGACATCCAATCAGGTGCAATGGGACTGAGTGAATTACCACCAACTCGGGCATTTTTCATTAAACAAGATGCAGAGAACCCTGATCTGTTTATTGAACCTGATGCTGAAAACAAGGTCTGGTCCAAAGAAGAACTAGACAAGGAGCATAAGAAGAACCCTCAGAATATCTGGTTCACCTTTATGCACCCTAATCACCACGACAAAAACAACTCGAAAGGATTCACCCTTGATCTCAATGCGTAGTTAGTCATAGTTATTGCATCTTAGAAGGGGGCAACAAGCATGACGCAGAAACTTCTCACAATATATCTAGCGAATCTAATCGGATATGGGAGTCTCTTTTTATTCGTCCTTGGTTAGGTTGCCGTTTTTATCCCATTCTTTTACAGAGGTCGGTACCCCGTCTTTGTAATTTTTTACATATTGTGATTGACCGTTTTCATGCCACCCTGTCCATAATCCATCTTTTTTCCCGGCTTTGTAATTTCTTTCCTCACTTAATTGACCATTTTCATACCACGATCTATTTACTCCATCTTTTTCCCCGTCTTTGAAATTGGTTTTATCGGATAATTGCCCGTTTTTATACCACTGTTTGTGTTCTCCATCTTTTTTCCCGGCTTTGTAATTTTCTTCCTCACTTAATTGACCGCTTTCATACCAGTATCTAAATAATCCATCTTTTTTCCCGGCTTTGTAATTTCCTTCCCACTCTAATTGACCGTTTTCATGTTCTGAATATACAATACCAGTAATAGGTGTCTCGTCACTTATTAGTATGATAATACCTTCATGCCAAGTCAATTCATCTTCAGAATATCTATTCTGGGATATAGCATTACCGATGGTTAGAAGTGCAATAGATAGTATTAGCAGTAGTTGTTTCATGGTATTTAGGTTTTGGTTACTCAAATATATCAAAATAGTGGCAAGGTCGTACCGTACGACTTTGGCAGAACTAAGCACCCTGTTCTAGTGCCTTAATTAAGCTCAAAAGAGGCAACTCCCGGTATATCATTTGTTCATGGCTTAAGTGTAGTATAAAATATAAAGCAGGATTAATATCCCTAAAGCCATACCTGCAATACCTATAATCACTTTCTGTTCCTCTTCGCTAAAGTGCGAACAAGGATATTGGAATAAAATAGTATTGAATAGTCCTAAAACCTCACCCCCATCACCAGGATGTCATCAATC
>DTRI01000140.1 GCA_012966015.1 Flavobacteriales bacterium
ACCAAAACCACTTCTGCCTGCACCACTTCGCCGAGTAAGGCATGCCTGGCTCCGTATACTTTAGAGACCTCCACCGCCTTATTGGAGTTCAAAACGTGCTCCACTTCTTCCGGAAATACTTTGTTCCCCGATACGTTTATCACAGAATTTTGTCTTCCGGTAATTTTCACCAAACCATCAGCATCCTTTATCGCGAGGTCGCCGGTTAAAAACCACCCGTTTTGCAGCACCTCTTCTATTGTACTTTCCGGCGACAAATATGCCGAGAACATTCCAGGGCCTTTCATCGCCAGCTGTCCGATTTCCCCAGCCTGCTGAACTTCGAGCTGTTCATTCAATATTTCCACATTAAAATCGGGTAATGCATGCCCTATAGCATCCGGATTATTCAAATTTTCTATTGTATTGATCAGGGGCAGCCCCACCTCTATAATTCCATAGGCCTGTGTGATGGAAATGCCGTAACGCTCTTTGAAGGCCATGCAGTCTTCCAGGGAAATACCCGAAGACGTAGAGATCACTGTTCTCATCGATGGCATGTTTTGTTTGGATTGATCAGTTGCCAGCAGCTTCACATGCATTGGAGCTGCGTAGAGCATTGTTCCCTCATTTTTTATGCAGCAGTCCAGTATGCTCTCTGCTGTGAAATCAGGACAAATGGCAATTGTTGCTCCAACATTGAGGTATAGCACGATTGAAACTATAAAGTGAAAGGACATAGGCAGCACCCATATTACCACATCCTCAGAACTGAGCAGCAGGGCCTTATTGGCGGCTTCAATCCTCTCTATCACCGATTCTCCTGAAATGACAACTCCTTTCGAAGCGCCCGTTGTTCCTGAGGTAAATCGCACGAATGCCGGGTTCTCTACCATGCCTGCAAATTTATTGTCACGCTCTATCCGGGTAAGCGTCAGCTTCCAATTATCCTGCTCGTTGAGTATTGCATGCAGCCCTGCTCTGTTAACAATGGTTTCTACCTCATCCCTTTGCAATTGCTGTGACATAGGCATTACACAGGCACCACAACCCAGCACGGCGAAGGCGGTGATGATGAATTCACGACTGTTCTGGCCCATTACGCCCACTCCCATCCCCGGATTTATCCCTTGTGATCTTAAGCTGGTTTTTAACTCTTCGATCTCTGTTTGAAGCTGAGAATAGGTTAGCGTACCCCTGGCATCGCGGATGGCCACATGGCCTGGCCAGGAAGCTGCCGATTTTTCAATTATCTGATAAACGGATTCAGACATTTAACAGCTCTGATTTTATTTCTTGAATGATCTCATTAGCATCTCTCTTCAATACGCTTCCTGCTGCCATCTTGCCCGCCGCATAACCCGTTGCAAGGCAGGTACCAATAACGCGTGCACTTGCTATCGCCCTGTCAGATGCTGAGATGTTCCTTCCCGCAAAATAAAGGTTGCCCAGATCTGCAGACATCAGGCAATCAGCGGGGATTTCATAGCAATCATCTGCGTTAAAATAATCCATGTTTACATTGCCATCATGCCCCCAATACTCGATTGGCCACACTCCATTCGCAATGGCCTGATCAAACTTCACGCAATTGAGCACGTCCGATTCGCTCAATATGTATTTGCCAAGTGACCTTCTTCCGGTTCTTATTCCGAGCTCGGATGCCACAACAGACATTTCGGCATTTTTTAAGGGCCCGTTTTCCGCTTTCAGGAAAGTGTGCACTGCGCTCACCGCTTCTCTGGCAAAAAGCTCCAATTCCGTAGCTTTGTTAAGCTCATCACTTATGGCGCGTGAAACGCTCAGCTTGAAAAATGCGCTTCCATTTTTTAAAGACCCAGGGATGATAGATAGCTTCTCTAATTCGGGGTGCAGGCGGCCAGCTTCCACTCCCCTTTTCATGGACCTCCTCACTGACAGGCTAAGATTCTCAAAATCAGCTGACTCGATTCCGGTTAATGAAAATACCATTGCTGATGCCTGATAGGTTTCGTCTTTCAACACCTCCAGGTCACACAATGTTGCAACCAAGGCTTCTCCGGTGCAATCGATGACTGTCTTGGGGAATATTTTTACCCTGCGATCCAGCGCTATCGCATCAACAGAATCAATTATGCCATTTTCCATTCCCACTGAGCTCAATGAAGCGTGAAGGAAGAGCTGCACTTTTTCATTTAGCATGTACGCATCACAGAGCAATTTAAACGCTTGATGGTCGTAAGGAAGAAAGCGCAATCCCTCGACGTAGGTAAAGGGTTCAGTGCCACTTGCAACGGAAAGCCTCCCACAGAATTCTTTGGGAAACCCCACATGTGCATGGCGTAGTGCTGCCCCCTCGCTCCGGAAGTAAGCTCCGCATATGGTGCTCACTATAGCCCTGGTGGCCTTCCCTCCTAAAAATGGCCCTTTCTCAATGAGCATGGCCCTCACGCCCATTCTCGCCGAAGCTACCGCTGCTGCAACACCGGCAGATCCGCCTCCGATAATGAGGATATCCGTATTTATCTGATTATTCTCCACCGCCAGTTAAAGATTCTTTTAAGCTATTCTCAAACTCCACAAACTTTTCAGCTGTAATAACAGAATCGTGACAGCCGACTACAACGCTCAGGGCCCCTTTGAACTTCATATAAGCGATATTGAATCCAGGAGGGTTAGGATTCACCGGCAGGTTATATGCTGTAATCACTGTCTTTCCAAGAAATGACTCCGTGCCTACTTCTCCGAGGTCTGAAAATGCAAAACTGGCAAAGACTCCCTTAGAAGGCATTGTTACCATCGCAGCATAAAGCCAGCGGGGCAGGGATTTTATAGCATCCGAAAGGCTGGAATATGACGCTACAATCTTTGACTTTATCTGATAGATCATTTGGCCAGAAAATTCGGATACAAGATCCACAATCGAATTAACTTTGTCCGCCCGTACTTTAAAGAACATCATTGAAATGTGGTTTTGCAGCACGGGGCCTCTTTTACCTTTGGGCCTGGTGTCAACTGTTACCGGAACCCAGAATAGGCCCTCCTTGGGTTTCTTAACTCCGGCCATTGCCTTTACCGTGCACGCCAAATAGTATAGGCTAACACCAAACTTAGATCCGCTTTGCAATGCCTGTGTTTCTATCCCGGTTGTTTCCGCTTCGGTAAATTTTATTCTCCTGTAATAACCCGTGGCGTTTTGCGCTCCTTTGCCTGACCTAAGGTCGATAACTTTTTGCGTTATAAGGCCAAATAAATAGGCAAACGCATTCAAAGGAGATGTGCCCTTCCCGCGCTTCAGATTAACCGACCAGCTGTCAATATTGTCAGGATTGATCACACCGCCCAGCAATTCTGCAATGTATTGCATTCCCGTGATGTCTAAGATAATGTGGTTGTTCGAAAGGATAAGTGCTGTTCGCTCTCCGGATAGATGAACGAGGTCTATCTCTATCCATGCATCTGATAAACTCGGGATTTTCTCAAAATGCAATGCGTGATAATCGGCCTCGGATACCCTGCCACTTATTACATTTATCTTTTGTGGGTGCTCTCCTCTTTCAACTCTTTTTTTGCGAAGCAGCCTTCCTGTTTTTAATTTATACGAGTTGATCCAGGCAAGCTGATCTAAATCAACTATTCGCTCTTCTATCATCCGTTCGGTTACCACTCCCTCCATTTCAATTATCATTCGGGAATCGGTACACGGGTCTTTTTCATCAGCATGTACCGTGCTTATAAAATGCTGAAAGGCATCATAGCCATTAAGAAACAGCGTATTTGGTATGTCGGTCAAACCAGCATTAATCATTGACACAGTTCATCGTGCAATTGGCCAGGCTTTCAATTGACTTTAAGTTATCCGGTGTTAGCTCCTGATCTGGCAGTGCTACCCCAAACTTTCGCTCTATGAACAAGACCATTTCTATAACAGAGTAGGAGTCTATGCCAAGATCTTTGAGAAGGGTTTCTTTTTCAATCTCTACACCTTCCGCCAAAATGCCCGATTTCAAAAACTTTCGCAGCTCATCGCAAATTATTTGCTCATCCATGGTGTAACGTGAGTTCAGTTCGGGTTAAGTGTCCGTTGATAAATTTAACGCTGCTCGATAATTAATAACAAGATAGAACGCGGATAACAGCGATTGTGTTGATTCTCAATTTACTTGTCTGTAATCTACCAAAGCCGGGCCGACAGATCAGTGCAAACTTAAGTTTTCAATCTGACTTTACAGAATTTGTAACATCTTTACAGCTGGAAGATGCAGAAGAAATCTATAGCAATATTAGGAGGGGGGCCTGCCGGTGCAACCCTTGCCGCCTTGTTGGCCAGGGATGGGTATAATGTGGGTATTTATCATACCGAGAAACGGCCTGAGCTTATCGTTGGTGAATCTCTTCTACCCGCCGTAGTGCCCATCTTAAGGGAATTAGAAGTTGAAGACGAGATTAAAGCCTTTAGCGTTTACAAGCCCGGCGCAACCGTATGGCTGAGTCATGATGAAATTATACCATTCGAGTTTGGGTGGGCCAAAGGTGGGCTGCCTAATTACGCTTACAATACTCCCAGAAAAGAGTTTGACGAGGCCATTTTGGGTGCAGCCATTAGAAATGGCGCAGTGCTCCTGCCCTATTCTGCCAGGCTCAGGCAAGAAGGGGATTCTGTATTTTTAGACGACGGATCTCTGGCAGCCAGTGACGGGCTATTTGCTGGGCAGCCTGATATGATTGTCGATGCAACAGGCAGAAGCCGTCAGATCGCGAAGCTGTTAAAGATTCCAACCCAACGGGGCACACGGAAGGATACTGCATTGTTCGCTCATATGGACAAGGTCGTTATGACCAGTCCCGGGCATATACATGTAGACCGCTATGAGCAGGGTTGGGGCTGGAGAATTCCGCTGCAAGGGAAGGTGTCTGTTGGAATCGTTGTAGATCCGCTTCATTTAAAGAAATACGGAGATCGTGCTGAAGAACAGTTTGACAATTTCATCGCAGGAAACCAATGCATCGGATTGTATGCCAAAGACGCCCGGCGATTGACTTCTGTTGTAAAATATTCGAATTACCAGTTAATTTCTCAGAAGATGTACGGAAAAAATTGGGCTTGCATTGGCGATGCGGCGGGTTTTGTAGATCCGGTTTTTTCAACTGGTGCTTACCTGGCCCTGAAAAGCGGGAAAATGCTCTATCAGGCTATAACATTGGACCGACCTGGAGCATTTGCAGCTTATGAAAAGACCTTCCATCGGGAGCTCGGCATGTGGCAAAAGGTGATCAATACCTGGTACAATGGCCGGTTGTTCTCTTTGTATCGAGCGGGACAAACCATGCGCAATAACTTTATTGGTAAAGGTATAGAGCCACACATTGAAAAACACCTTTCCAGGATATTCACCGGTGAGGCCGTAAACGGGGTTTACAGTCGGGGATTGCTGGCGTTTATGTCGAGATTTGCGCTGCTTGTCAGAAGGCCTAAGGACCTTGTAATTCACTAGCCATGGCCGACAAAAAAACGTGTGCAGTAATAGGGTCAGGTATTGCCGGCCTGGCTGCGGCAATTAGAATGGCTAACAGGGGTTATGCGGTTAGCGTTTTTGAAGCCAATGAAGCTGTTGGGGGCAAGATGGGCCAGATCAATGAGCAAGGCTATAGATTTGACACGGGGCCGTCGGTACTGACCATGCCAGCATATATTGACGAGTTATTTCTTCTCAGTCAAAAGAACCCTCGAGATTACTGGAATTACAATCAGCTGGACCCGGTGTTCAACTATTTTTTTAATGATGGAACTGTTATTCAGAGCTTTCACGGAAAAGAGAAGTTCGCCGAAGAAGTGGCCAGCAAAACTGATGACGATGCGGCCTCGATTATAAAATTTCTTGAGGGTGCTGAAACCAAGTTTAATATTACCAATGAGGTATTCATGCAGCGCTCGCTGCACAGGCCACTGAATTACCTCAGCATGAATACGCTAAAGGGCATCTTGAATTTCGGTAAGATAGAGGCCTTTACCTCTTTGAACGACTCAAACAGGCATCGATTCAAGGATTATAAAACGGTAAGGATTTTTAACCGTTTTGCGAGTTATAACGGCTCCAACCCTTACGAGGCACCAGCCACTTTGGGGATAATTCCACATTTTGAGATGAATATGGGGACCTACTTCCCGGAGGGGGGCATTTACAAGATTATAAGCAGCCTTCAGCAATTGGCCGAAGAGATAGGCGTAAAATTCAAAATGAATACCGGTGTTGACGAAATAATTGTGGAGGGCAACAAGGCTAAAGGAATCATTACAAATGAGGCGAAAATCGATTTTGACGTGGTTATCAGCAACATGGATGTTTACAACACCTATCACCAATTGATTCCCTCCGCTAAAAAGCCAACGAAAACACTAAATCAGGAGAGATCGAGCTCGGTGATAGTATTTTATTGGGGCATTAAAAGGAAGTTCGATGAGCTTCGGGTGCACAATTTGTTTTACTCAGATGATGACAGCCTTGAATACCAGAAGTTATTTAAAGAGCATTCCATTGCCAATGAGGCGACGGTGTACGTAAATGTAACATCAAAGAAGAACGCCTCCGATGCGCCGGAAGGCTGTGAAAACTGGTTCGTTATGGTGAATGCACCCCACATTGCTGGTCAGAGCTGGGATGACTTAATAGCCTCTACAAGGTCCAACACCATTGACATGTTGAACAAGGTCTTAAAAACTGATCTTGAACCCTTGGTTGATTATGAAAAAATCCTTGAGCCGAGAATCTTAGAAAAAACTGGTCACAGCGCCTTTGGTTCTGTTTTTGGTAACAGCTCAAACAGCAAATTCTCCGCCTTTTTGAGGCATCCCAATTTTTCTTCCAGGATTAAGAACCTCTTTTTCTGTGGGGGCACCGTACATCCCGGGCCGAGTATTCCGTTGTCGCTATTGTCGGCTAAGATTGCTGTGGAGATGGCAGATTAGGGCTCTGGGCCATGCGCCATGCGGGGATAAGCCCAACAGCATCACACGCACGTTGAGGGTGTTATCAAAAAGGGATAAACCCAACAAAAACATGCTGTTATCCCGCAGCTCCTTCTGTTATTGTGTACATTTATAGAGCATAAAACAAGTTGGGGAGCATAAAATGAAGTGTTTATCCATAATATTCTTGCTTATAATAGCTAGCTGTTCACAGACTACTCAACTTGACCCTATTTCCTGTTTGAATCAAATTGATTCGATTAGTGCCACGAACACATTTCGTGAAGCAATTAAACCAGCAGAACTATGTGTTAACCAAAACACCAAGGACACAAAATTAAATCTTAGATTATCAGAGTTGTATCTATTGACTTATCTAGTTGATAATAAAAAAGAAGGACTAGATAAATCTAGTAATCAATTTACTCAAACCTTATACATAGATTCTACTTTTAAAACTAATAGTTCTGATTTCAACCTTAAAGAAGGAGAGCTATTAGAGTTTGTAACAATTTGGAATAAAATCAAGGATGATTCAAGTTTAGAAAAAGAAAAGGAAAGAATACTTATTTGGTTTTTAATTGAGAAATGCGACTCAAAGAAAGAACCAAAGCTCATAAAATAAAAAAACGCTACCCAACAACGGCTATAATTCATTGTTGTAGTTTAGTAATGCTATAGACAAGAACAAATACAACAAACACCTGGTTAAAAAGGCGAAGATCGGTTACAAGTTTACTTACGCTAAAATGCGTTGCATTTCTGATTCGCGCCGTAAACTTGACTAACAACGAAATTATAGCCGGAGCCGTTGTGTACCATATAGTCATTGAGATAACATATACATAATTGACAACAAACTTAAATAAAGACTACATTCAGTATTAAATAGATCTAACTATGAAAAATAAAATTGCTATCGTATTAATTTATTTAATATTCCCCGTGATTCTTTTTGCACAGACCAATGACTATAATCTATCAAATGTTATAAGTTTTGATGGGGAACCATCTATTGCTATTAATCCAACTAATTCTGATAATATTATTTCTGGATGGATGAGATTGAGACTTGATGGAAGGATGTGGATTGCTGCTAGATCTTCATTTGACGGAGGTGCAACCTGGAGTACTCATGAATTTATGCCCCATGTAGATACAGCATATTCATCTGCAGATGTGTCTATAACTTTTCATAACTCTGGTATAGCTTACTTATCTTATGTTGATATTGATTGGTCTGACACCACAGCAACAGTTTTTGTTTCAAAATCGTTAAACGGAGGACTATCATGGGAAACACCTGTTCCTGTTTTTCTTTCAAGTGAAATTCCTGAAAAACCATTTGACCGACCTTGGATAGCAGTTGATAATAGTGGGGGTGTAAATGATGGCGCAATTTACGTTACTACTATGTCGGTATACTTTGATACTCTAAATCCACATCATGTTTATTTAAAAACGTCAACAGATGGAGGAAATTCCTGGAGTAATATTATTCAAGTTGACGATAATTTACACTCAGTTGGATCACTAGAAGTTTCATGGGGAACTGTATCTGTTGGTGGTGATGGAAAAGCTTATATTGGATACTATTCTTACGACACAAATATAAGTCCATTTCTATGCTCATATGTTGCAATTACTGAAAACTTAGGTACATCATTTAATTATTCATTAGTATCAAATATCTACTTAACAGCGAATGTTAGTTATAATAACGGGTATGTCTTAAGTGCTGACCCTTCAAACAACAATAGGGTAATGATGGCATGGATTGATGACCGATTTGGAGAAGCAGATGTTGTTCAATCATTGTCAATTGATGGGGGTATTACCTGGTCATCACCAGAAAGAATAAATGATGATGTCGTTGGTAATGGTGTTATTCAAGATAGGGTTTGGGCAAAGTATGCTTCGGATGGTACGTTAGTTCTCGCATGGAGAGACAGACGATTAAATGGTGCAGGAACAAGCGTACCTGCTGATATTTATTTGGCATACTCTAATGATGGTGGAAACTCTTATGGTTTAAACTATTTAATGAGTAGTTCATCTGCGCCACATACAGCACTTCCATGTTGTAATTCATTTCTTGATGTCTCTAGTAATAATAATTCTGCGTTTGTAGTGTGGGGAGAAGATCGCTCAAGCGATTGGGAAGTTTATATAAACAGTACGCCTTTAACGTATGTAGGTATAAATACAGAAACTCAAATTAATATTGTCGAAATGAAAGTGTTTCCCAATCCTGCAATAAACACCATACATATAAATTTCCAACTTGATATTGACCAAAAGGTCACGCTCGAAATATTTGACACTTCTGGTAAACATTTAGATGCTTTATTAAATGAGCAATTAGAAGCAGGTGAACATAGTATAAATACAGATAATTTCAAACTTACTCAGGGAACGTATATTTTAAAATTAACAGGCAAAGAGTTTATATCACAAAAACTACTAGTAATAACAAATTAATTCTGATTTTAGATCAAGAAATAATTTTACTCTTATTGTATGTTTAAAAAGGTCTTCGAAACCGTACTCATTTCGGTAAGTAAAACACAAACGGTACACAACAATGTATATAGCGCATTGAAACGCGCCATATACTAAACGTTGGTTAGCTGTTCAATTTGACAGCAGTTCTTTCTCAATTTACTTTGGTTCGCTTGATGCGCTAAATGGAAGTAAAGCAATTCCTGTTAATAAATGTGCAGAAGGCTTAGTAGGTGAAATTTGGGAACTCAACAAACGACATTTCTTTGATTTTGACTACTACGCAAACAAGTAAAAACCGATAAGACTGTATAATCATTATGGCAAATCGATGGGGAATACCACAAGAAGTTGAAGATTTTGTAAAACAACGTGATACCAATTGTGTCTATTGTAGAGTTGAATTTTCAGAAGATAATGAGTCGAGGAAAACTAAGCCGTCATGGGAACATATCATCAATGACATTAGAATAAATGGAATAGACAATATCACTCTTTGCTGCATGTCTTGTAATGCAAGTAAAGGAGCAAAACTTTTAGAAGATTGGCTGGAAAGCTATTATTGTAAAAGCAAAGAAATCACTGTCGACTCGGTTGCTAGTGTAGTAAAGAACGCAATAGCGAATCCACCGAATTTGAATAAAATAACTATGCACAACAATGGCTATCAGTAATGGCGGTTGGTGTGGAAATGCTTAAATTGGGGTATTAAACAAACATCTCGGTTCAGCCGAAGAGTGGTGCCCTGTTATACGCCACTTCTCATAGCCTTACCGTTAGGGCACATTTAACAGTATTATGAGTTAATTGTACCAGAAGAAACAAATCGTCATTAATTATGCTTAGAAATAGATTATACTTACTTGTTGGTGCTACTCTTGTAGTTGGATTGCTTTTAAAATTTATGCATTGGCCGGGAGCAGGTACAATGCTTATTACCTCACTTGGCGGAATTGCTATTGCTTTACTGGAATATGCGATTCGCAATAGAAAATCAAAATTATTGACACGCAATATTATTTACCCATTACTGGGTGTTGTTTATGTGCTTGGTATACTTTTCAAGGTAATGCACTTACCAGGTGCAGGTATAATGCTTGTTGTTTCAATGATTGGTTTGTCATTTGCTTTGGCTGAATTTGCATTTAGCATAAGAAAATCAGTTCACGCCATCTTACCGCTATTGTTTTCAATTACAGTGTTTTTTGCGCTTTTTAGAATACTTCACTGGCCCGAACCTCCTTATGTTCTTTATGGTTCTTATTTTGTTTTTGCGATTTTAGTACCTGTTTTACTCTTTTTAAGAGGCTATAAACTAAAAAATACAGAACCTAATTTAAGCAGTCATTTTATGGTACTTACTGCACTTTCATTCATTCTTTGTCTAGTGGAGTTTAAGTTGAAGTTATATCCAGAAGGTTTGGGCATGGAAAAGTATATGCACCCTATTTTAGATGTCCTTTTATTATCGGGGCTTCTTCTTTACATCAGAAAAACCTTGCAAATAGAACAGTTGAAGATTAAGTTTCAAAACGACCATAAGCTTCTCCAATGTCTGGGTGGTATTTACCTGATCCAATTGGTGATTCTGGTTTTGGCGTCCAAATGATATAGGTGTGAACGAATAAAATACCGGATTGATATAAATAAAACGCTACCTAACAAAACCTAAACTTCATTTGCCATAAGCATCCCTTCGGGAAAAACGCAGTTTAGCCAATACGTTATACGTAATTACGGTGCCACTCGAAAACCGCATCATAGAATATCCTCAGTAATATTTTTATGTAGGGGAGTCTATTCACAATTAATAATAGTGTTTTGAACAATGTTTTGGGATAATTATACCATGTACCATTATATTGGTACAAACCTCACAATTATGTCATTTCTTCAATATTTTACTACATGCGTACCAATATATTGGTACAGATCTGACAATTATACTAGTCTTCAATGCTTATGTTGAAAATGTACCATTATATTGATACATAATTGACAAATTCGAATAAAATGAGTATATTTGATAAACTATTACCAATATAATGGTACAGAGTTATGGAAATAGAAGAGTTAGGAAAACTAATAAAACATAGAAGGAAGGTATTGGGGCTAACCACTAGGGACTTAGCCGACCTTGCTGGCATGTCCAAGACTACCATTTCCCAAATCGAACGTGGTGTTAGAAATCCGACATTTGAGGTATTGCAAAATATTTTTGAATATCTCAATTTGGAAATTAAAGTGGAAGTTAAAAAGCGTAAATAATAAAATATGAGGTTAGGAAATAAATTGGAAGTCATCTATAAAGGAAATATTAAGGCCGGGGAACTTTGGGTTGATGATGATGGTTATCATTTTGAATATGATGATGCCTTTATTGAAGATGTTACCACGCGACCAATTTCGGTTAATATGTCTAAGAAGCAAAAAACTTATCATTCCAAAGAATTATTTCACTACTTCAAATCCATTCTTAGCGAGGGCGAGAATCGAGCACAACTTTGTAAAGCATTAAGCATTGACCCTAGTGATGATTGGAGCTTATTGGTATTAACCTGTCGATATGATACAATCGGAGCAATAACAGTAAAAAACATAGAACATGGCACAGTGTAACGGATGTCTTAAGGATAATACAAAAGGATTTTGTTCATCCTGTGAGACAATTTTATTTAACCGCTCTAAGGTCAGTCCTCAACTCAAATTCAATTGGGAAGATATTTCAAAAAGAATTGATGGTCAACCGATGGGATTTAGTATCTCAGGAGTTCAACGAAAAGGATTTATTGGGAAACCCAGGGGAATCGAATTAACTCCAAAAATGGATGTAGATGAAAAATCTCAGTATATTTTAAAACCATTGTTGTCAAAGTTTAATTTGCCTGACCAATCGCCCGCAAATGAACATTTAACCATGCAAATAGCCAAACAACTTTTTGGTATCAAAATAGCCGAATGTGCTTTTATGAACTTTGCCAATGGAACTCCGGCATATATCACTAAACGCTTTGATTATAATGATAATGGCGAAAAATTAAATCAGGAAGATTTCGTGTCAGTTCTTAAAGCGGCTCATAAATATAAATCAAAAACCTATCAAGATGTTGGGGAATGGCTTAGCCCATTAAATAGAGTTGATTTCCTTCGTATTCTGACATTCAATTTCCTTACTGGTAATGGTGATGTTCATTTAAAAAACATTTCGCTGTTGGAAACCGCAGATGGTGATATGATGTTATCGCCCTCATATGATTTAATGAATACCAAGATTCATCTTACGGATAATTTATTGGCGTTGAATCTATTTGAAGAATTTGAACAAACTAGTTTGCTATTAGGAGAAAAATATAGTTATAAGAGTGAGGATTTTCTTGAATTTGGAAAGCGTTTAAAGATTAAAGAAACTATTATCACGAAAATTATTGACTCATTTAATAAAAAAGAAAGTGAGATATCAGCTATGGTTGACAAGTCTTTTTTATCTGACGATGCCAAGAAATTGTACAAAAGTAATGTAGTTGAAAATTATAAATTGTTTAAGCAATCTACGCCCGTTGTGAGCTAATGAAAAACTCAAAAAAGTCAAGAAAATTAGTTGATATAATATTACTTTTTTCATCCCCCTACACTGGTAATGGTACATCTGAATTAATATGATAAGGAAATTAAAAATACGTATAACAAAACCTAAACTGCATTAAAACACAGTTTAGCCAAAACGTTGTAGCACATTAAATAAACTATTGTAGATAAAACTAAATTACGTCCCACCACTTATTTTTTTATTTTAACTC
>DTRI01000141.1 GCA_012966015.1 Flavobacteriales bacterium
TATACAGCCCTTGATCTCAATATCGTCTTAGCGGAAAGCTCTCCGCCTGACCCTATTATACCACCGCCGGGATGTGTTCCAGAACCGCAGAGCCAAAGATCCTTGATTGGAGTTTGGTAGCTGGACCAACCTGCTACAGGGCGCTGAAAAAGAAGCTGCTCCAGGGAGAGCTCTCCCTGAAAGATGTTGCCCTCGGTAAGGCCAAATTTCTTTTCAATATCCCATGGTGTAAGTACCTGCCGGTAAAGAATCTTACTCTTTAAATTGGGTATATATTCTGCCAATGTGTTGACCACGGTATCCCCAAATTCTTCACGTCTATCCGGCCATGTATCTGCACCTTCCTTTAGGTGGTATGGTGCATACTGCACAAAACACGACATGATGTGCTTACCCGGAGGTGCAAGGCTTGGATCGGTAAGTGTTGGAATAACACAATCGATGAAGGGGTGCTGAGAGAAGTCGCCATACTTCGCATCGTCATAGGCCTTCTCCAGGTAATTGATACTCGGCGCTATGGTGATATCTCCTTTTAGATGGCCACCAAATTCCGGCCTGCAGGCAAACTCGGGCAGGCCATCAAGGGCCAGGTTTACCTTTCCAGAGCTTCCCCTGTATTTAAATCGTTTTAATCCTGTTACGTAGTCATCCGGCAGGTTCTCCTCGCCTACCATTCCCAGCATGGTTCTATTTGGATCTGCATTGGACACCACAACCTTCGCTTCTATCTCATCCCCGTTTTCTAAAATAACGCCTATGGCCCTGCCATTCTTCATCTTAATATCGGCAACCCCAGCTTCTGTCCTGATCTCAGCTCCAAAGCTCTCAGCCGCACGTGCACAAGCCATGCTTATGCCACCTGTTCCGCCTTTTGAAAATCCCCAGGAACGATAGGCTCCATCCAGCTCACCCATGTAATGGTGCAACAATACATAGGCCGTACCAGGAGAACGTACACCCTGGAAGGTGCCGATTATTCCACTAACAGACATGGGAGCCAATAACCGTTCGCTTTCAAACCACATGCTCAAAAAGTCCACCGCACTCATAGTAAGCAGCTTGGTGTTTAGGTGCATCATCTCCGGGCCCAGTTTTTTCACTGCTTGTCCCAAACGCATTAAGTTTTTTAATTCACGAGGATGATAGGAAGTAATATCCGGCGCGGGATAATCTATCACCTCTTTCGTAAACTTGGAGATGGCCGTCATGGCAATGGCGAATTCTGCATAGACCTCAGCATCTTTCCTGCTCAGTCTGGATACCTCCCTGCGCGTGAGGCTCGCATCTGCCCACCTCGCCAATCCCGGGTCACCATTGAGTGATGGTGTGAACGTGCAATCCATGGGAATTACTTCGTAGCCGTGCTGTGCTAAATTCAGCTCGCGAATAATATGCGGCCTAAAGAGGCTCACCACATAAGATGCCACAGAAAATGTGAATCCCGGGTGCATCTCTTCTGATACAGCTGCACCTCCAAGCACATGGCGCTTCTCCACCACTAATACCTTCTTTCCAGCTTTGGCAAGATATGCCGCGCATACCAGGCCATTGTGCCCTCCTCCAACTACTATTGCGTCGTACTTTGTCATTTCTTTTCTTCCAAACCAGGGTTAGATCGTTTCCGTTCAGGATTAAAAAATTGTGTTTTACAAACCTCGGCGCTCACAAGATGTCTTGTATGTTCAACAGTTACTTCAAATTGTAGCTGAGAACCAATCTTATGGTAAGGAGTCTCAAGAATTGCAATGGCCAAATTCTTCTTCAGCGTTGGCGACCAGGTTCCACTTGTTGCATAACCTATCTGTTTGTAATGATCATCAGCAGCATAAACCGGTATGGAGGTTCTCCAGGCTTCACCCGGAACTTCCGGAGGTAGTCCGTACTTTGCATATATGGTTTCCAGCTCCGGCCAGCTGATGTCCAAACCAACAGTTCCCCAAAATGACCCTTCTTCCTTCTCCTTCTTTAAAGCTGCCTGTCCATTGAAAGGTTCTCTATCCAAATTCACTGTCCAGCCTAGCCCTAGCTCATATGGAGATACTTTTCGGTCTTCTATCAGCACATGGGATGCATTGTAGTAGTCAGCCCCCTTCAATATCAGTCCAGCTTCAATTCTTGTGATGTCCAGAGCGTCGAGGCCGGCTGGCAAAATATCATAATCCTTTCCCGCATCCATGATGGTATCCCAAAGCTGTAAGGCGTTTTTGTTCTCCGTCCAAATCTCATAACCCAGATCACCTGTGTACCCTGTTCGCGAAATTCGCACATCAAATCCATCAATCACAGCCTCAGTTACGCCGAAGAACTTGAGCTGATCCATATCATAGTCAGTACACTTTCTCAAAATCTCCCGGGAAGTCGGACCCTGCAGCGCCAATCCGCAAATAGTGTCGGTAACATCCTCTATCTCCACATCATATCCACGGGTAAATCGCTTGAGCCATAAATAGCTTGGATCTGCCGAAGTGACAAAAAACTCCTCCTCAGCAATATGCATGACGGTACCATCATCAATTACTTTTCCATCATCATCGCACCAGCACAAATAGGAAACACGTCCAACCTTCAGTTTATGAATATTCTTAACCATCACCCTGGAAAGAAATGAGGCTGCGTCCTTTCCCGTCACTTTGTACTTGAATAATGGAGTGACGTCCAGTAATCCGGCTGAATGCCTAAATGCAAAATACTCGGGAACATAAACGGTCTCATAGGTTTTTACTGCATAATACCCCGACCACTCCTTATAGCTCATACTCTTGCAGAGCGCGGATGTTCTCTCAAAAAATGGTGTTGGTAATGGCATTAGATTCTGTTAAAAAAAGTGATGACTACGGTGGTTATAAAAGTAAGAATTTGGTTGACTGTGGATTTAAAAAGTTGCCGGATCCAGTCCGGCAAGACAGTTATGGGCTAACTGCCAAAGGAGAAAGTTACAGGCCGGGGATAATAATCCAGGGATAGAATTTGAGGGTCATTAAATTCAATTCAATTCAATTCGATTCGTCGTGCCCCAGGGCCTTTAGTAATTCTTTGTCCAAAGCTAACAAAATATCTTCTTGACCTGAATAGTATCCCCTGGTAAATCGCCTGGATCCTGTACCCTTTTGCATCTGCTCACATACTGTCCAGTCCTGCCGGTTGGTGAGGTCCCAAAAATCAACGGCCGACTTTATCCTCTCCCGGGCTGTCTTATCTGCTATCACATCAGGATGAAAGAGCCAGTAACAATTGTTGGTGATACTGCCCGGCCCTTTTGGAGTGATGTGATGAAAAAGCACAAAATCAGGATGCGGCGTGAGCAACATATTAGGAAACAACGAATAGTAATAGATGCGCTGCAGGTCATCACCAGAAACGTCGCAGACCGGAGGTGCGGCTGCCTCGCCATCCATGGTCATGCTTCCCCGTTCTTTGGTTAACTCCATGAACCCTCCTATCACCGCTCCTTTACTGTGGTCGTGTTGTGCCGATTGAAAGGGTGTTAGCTGTGATAATAATGGATGTACTCCAGGACAATGATAGCACTCCTGGTAGTTTTGCAAAATGAGCTTCCAATTGCAATCCAGCTTGTACTCGATATGATGGGCAATTCGCAGATCACCCATTCTCCAATCTGAAAATTTATCCACCAGCGCCTCCATCTGGACTTCAAAAGGTTCAGGATTCTCTGAAAGTGATATAAAAATAAAGCCCTCCCAGCTGTGGACGTGGCAATGGTGAAGTGTACAGTCCTCCTTGTTAAAGCCGTCTTCCTTTGCCATCAACGGAGCGCCGATTAATTTCCCGTCCAGCCCGTAGGTCCACGCATGATAAGGACACTGTATATTCTTTGACTCAAAACTCCCTTTCTCCTCTGCGCATAGCTGAGTGCCTCTATGCCGGCATACGTTGAAATGCCCTCTGACTTCGTTCTCCTTATCTCTCACCAGTATGATGCTCTCATCTTCTACCTTTATGATTTTATAATCACCAAAGTTGGGGAGCTCTTCCTCTCTACAGGCGTATATCCAGAATTTGTAAAATATCTTTTCTACTTCTTCGCTATATATGCCCTCATCGTGGTAGTACTTTCCGGGCAGGGTTCTTTCCCCGTGTTTGATGGAATAATCAACGCCTCTTTTTTCGAAATTGTTGTCGTTGCTCATGGAGAATATCTCTGATTGAATGGGCTCAATCAAATTTAATAATAATTGATTATGTCAGCCTGACAATCTCATCGTTTGGCATTCTGAGGGAACCGAAGGATCTTTGTCTTTTGAGAGACAAGATATTTCACTTCGTTGATAATTTCAAATAGTTAGAACGATAGAATAACAAACTCCGTACGCCGGTTTTTTGCGCGCGTGCTTTCGGATGTATTGGGCACCAGTGGTTTGGACTCACCAAATCCCTTGTACGTGAGCCTGGCAGGGTCCACCTTGCTCAGCATCAGGTAGCTCCTGACTGACTTGGCCCTGGCTCGTGATAGTTCCATGTTATCATTATCTGAACCCACATCATCCGTATGTCCATAAATAGCAACTCTCATATCCGGGTAGTCTCGCAAGTAGTCGGCAAATCCATCCAGCACCATCATTGATTCCATGGTGAGAACACTCGACGAGTTGGTGGCAAATGTAATATGCTCAAGCTTGTAGGGTTTGCCGAGGCTCACTTCACTTAGTTCAACATCCATCAATTTTGCGGGCATTTGAATGGTAACATCTTTGTTAACCTCCCTGGCTATGAGAAACTGTGAGTTGAATGCAAAATTTTCCTTTGTCACCGTCATAATAAATTCATTCTCTTCATTTTCAACCGTTACTACCGCAGCATACACACCAGAGAGGGAGTCTACCTCCGCCTTTGTTACTTCCTTTGTCTGCACGTTAACTATATCTATCTCAGCCCCTATGATTTTCTCCCCTTTGTTATCCTTGAGCTCACCTTTCCAGAACAGCACTTTTGCAGGGCGCGCTCCTTCATACAAGGGGAAGGTGTATAAATCCCAGCCCCCTTTGCTTCTAAACTTCTCTGAGTTCTTATTGGAAGAGAAATATCCCGATTTTCCATCCGTACTCGTAAAAAACCCAAGGTCATCTTCCTCAGAATTAATTGGGAAGCCGATATTCACAGGTTTTTGCCATTTGAAGATCTTTTTTCCTGTACTGTCCGTCTTTTCTTCTTTGTATTTCGAATAGAAGATATCATAACCCCCCACTCCCCTTCGCCCATCCGAAGAAAAATAAAACGTTTCCTTGTCAGGATGAATAAAAGGGGACTTTTCATTGCCTGTTGTATTGATAATCCATCCCATGTTGATAGGTTCGCCCCAGATTCCCAGTGAATCTTTTTCAGATTTGTATATATCCAATCCCCCAATACCACCTTTTCTATTACTGGTAAAATACAGGGTCATGCCATCAGAAGAGATTGAGGGTTGCGACTCCCAGCTATCCATACTATTTACGTTCTTTCCTATCGATCGCACATTGGTCCACATATAGGCTGAACCCTTTCTTTTCATCTCTTCCAGCTCAAATTTTAACTCAACATCGGTCATATTGAGCGCCCCCTTCATAAAAGCTATATCCATCAGAGATTCCTCATCTATAAAAACGTAATCGGCAGTGAATATGTCGCAGTTATTATATCCATTGGTTAAAGTTTTACAGATGGTAAAATACATGTGCATATTATTGATGGTTAGAGAAGCCCCTCCTTCATTATGACCTCTGTTAAATGGAGCTTGCATGGCTGCACCTTCCTCAAATATCTTCTCTCCCATCTTGCTAAATGAAAATACCTCCACGGTCTTGGCGAACATATCATCCCTTGACTTACGCTGGTACTTCCTCGTGAAATACGCAATGGTGTTATCCGCTGAGATAAAGGGCAGGTATTCATCCTTAGTTGTGCATATTCCCGGCACGTTAATGGGTTCAAACGGAACTGGGTTCTCAAACAGCCCTGCATAAAAGCTGGCTTCTTTAATAATCTTTTCCGCTGAGTCGTAATGTCGGTCGGCTTTGATATCGTCTGGATGTTTGATAAATTCCTTGAGCTCTTTAACGGCCTTACTGTACTCTTCCGACCCATAATAGATACGGCCCAGGTAAAAATGAGCATACACATTGTACTCAGGACAAATTGCGAGTACCTTGAGCAGATATTTCTTAGCCGCTAAGAAATTCTCCCTTCCCATGGCCAATCGCGCCATCTTATAATTCGCGTCAAGGTATTCCGGGTCGAGTATCAGTGCCTCACGAATTAGCCCATATGCTTCAACCGGTTCCTTGCGGATAATCTTCAGCGCCTTTTCGTATAGCTTTACTGCTTTGGAATTGTCTGGCGGGTCGCACACTTCTTCCTCCTCTTCCTCTTCATATTCCTGGGCAGAAACTGAATAGGTCGCGAGAAAGATAGAGAGAATAATCAGAGAAGATAAAACGGAAAAAAACTTAAAACTTCTGAGCTGCAAATTATTGGGCCGTTATTTTTTCTTGTTTGCGTTTAGCTTTGCCTTGTCAACTATTGCCTTGGCTTGTTTATCAGCTTCCTTAAGAATCTTATCGACTTGCTTATCGGTTTCTTTTCTTATTACATCAGCTGCAACCTTGGCAGCTACCTTTTGAAAGGGGTTTGACGCTTCGTTTTCTGTTTTGTCGGCACTGGCGTATCCTTCCTTCTTGGTAATTCCTGCCAGGGCCGCAGCTTCTTTGATCAATTTAGCCGCTTCCCGCTCCGCGTCTTGGATCAATTTCTCAGCCGCTGCTTTGGCTTCCTTTTCCGCCTGTTCTTTTGCTTTGTCTATCTCTTCATTTACCTTTTCCTTTACCTCCTCTATCACCTCATCGATCTTCTCTCCTATTTGCTCTTTAACAGTGCCACCGCTTCCCAATGCATTGAGATTGCCCAGGCTCACTTTCGGATCGGAGCAGGTACCCGTAATCTTCACCTGAACCTCAATAACATCCGGTGTCTTAAAGTTAGCCCCTCCAGAGTTGGCCAACGATAGTAGGTCGCCAAGGAAAACGTTAACGTCACTACCCAATTCACTGGTTGGCACCTTCATATCCAATGTGTAATCCAAGGTTTCATCAAATCCATTGGATCCATAAACCGTTGCAGTAGATTTCTCAACCTTTACCTCAAATGGTTTTACGTGTAGCCTGCCATCAATAAATTCGTAAGTGGCCTTTACATCCTCAATCTTCATGCTCTTGTATTTATCATTGTTGAGCAAATCCGCTAATTTATCAATGGTCTCGGAGCCCTCAATAAACACCTCATCTGTTGTGACCCTGCCACCACCTGTTAATGTATTCATATCAGGATTCATGTGCGCATCCAATTCTGCAACAAATTTCAGGCTGGTTGAAAATTTTCCGACACAGCTCTCAGTGATCGGGGCAAGTTTCTGTACAGTATTGAAAGTTTCAAACGTTTGCGGTATGTCAAAATCCTTAATGTCAAGATCAAAGTTCACCGTTGGCCTTACAGGATTGGTAGTTTCGTAAGTTCCATTAAGCGTTACCAATCCCTGGAGAATAGAAATCTGAAAATCCTTCATCGTAACCCCTTCATCTTTCACGGTGAGCAGGCCATTGACATCGGTCATAATCATATTATCGTAGAGAATCTTGTCAAACCTGGTTGCAAGCTTGAAATCAATGGTTGCTGGCACCTCAAATACGGTCAAGTGAATAGAATCTCCTTCTTCTGCAGTTTCTACCGCTTCCGCCTCTTCCTCTGTTAAAAATTCATTGGCATCCAGGAGCGTAGAGCTCAAGTTATAAGCTCCCATAATTACCGCTGAGTCTGTCAATGCAAAGGCGATGAAGTTCTCGATCTTTCCGTCCATGTGGAAATCACTGTTGCCTACGGTAACATCAAATTTGGTGAGCTCCACATATTGCGGAGAAAATACAAGGTCCATCGATTCTATAATTGCACTCTGAGGCAAATCAGCGCTCTTGTATTTCATATTGCTGATATTGAGGTTACCCAAGGCATTGAAGTCCTCGTACCGTTCTTCTTCGAGTGTAGACAACCTGCCGTTGAGCACAATATTCATATCGATAAGCCCGCTCAGCTCTTCTCCTTCTTCTTGTGGAATAACATCCTTGAGCTTGTCCAGATCAATTTTTCCCTCCATTCCACAATCTATTTGCGGATCTGAAACCGGTGTTTTTAATACCAGGTGCATATCGATTGGGTTATCCGCCAGCTCCACATGAAATTTAGATACATCAATAACAGTGTTATCCTCACTGCCACCAGGATTATTTACGTTCACTTTAATATTGATATTCTCTACAGACTTTGGAAGGTCAGGGTATTGAAATCTGGCATCATCTATTTGTAGTGCGAGTCCGAATTCCGGCAAGGATGGATCTGCATAGGTGCCCCTGGCATAGCCGTCAAGCGCCAGCTTTCCTGAGGTCTGCACGCTTTCAAAATCCTTTGCATACACCGCAGGAATAAGAGAGAGGATATTTTTGAATTCCGTTTGCTTTGCTTTAAATGTAATGTCGAGGTCAATATTGTCTCCGGGCTTAGATACCCAACCATCCCAGCCAAGTACAAGCTGGTTGATTCTGAATTCATTCTCCTTAAAGGTATATTTCGCATTCTCCAGATCCGCATCCAGCTCAGCCAATAACGCCAGCTCAGCCTTATTCAGGTATTTCACATTATCCTTGGAAAGGGTTAATTCAGCAATAGCAGTGGATATTTCGAGTGCGGTAAACGCCTCCGTAAAATCACCCTGAAGGTCAAAATCCAAATCCACAATACTGGCATATATACCGCCTTCCTGGTCATCATAAACTATATTGGCATTGGCAATACTGAAATTATTCAGGGACAGCTTAAATGCCGTTGCCGCGGTATCAGCCGGCTCCTCTGCTTCCTCCAGCTCTGCCTCTTCAGAGGCTTTCGCAATATCATAATTAGCGGTACCATCTTTTAATACGATTGCATTGAGCAGCAAATCGTCAATGGCAATAGTCTTAATAGATATTTGCTCTCCACCGATTACACTCATCACATCTACAGTAAGGAGTAAATCACCAATATATACAAGGGTATCTCCCTGGAATGTATCCACACCGATCACCGAAACATCGCTGATTGAAAAGGAGAAATCCGGAAAACTGCCCAGGAGCGAAAGGTCAAATTCCCCGAAATCAATCTGGGCGTTTACATTGTTGTTGGCCTCATCCTTAGCCCGCTGAATAATGTCGTCCTTGAAAACTATTGGCAGTACTATTATCGAAGCGATTAGCAGAACTACAAGTATTCCTATTACCGCGATTATTTTTTTGATCATTCCAAATTAGGTTATATAGGTTGTATACATTTTAGGTCTTACGAAATAAGAAAGTCAGAATTTGCTTGATTACGAAAGTACTAAAGCCAACTCTGAGATTATATAGTTCCTTTCGTATTATTGAAATAGTTCGCATTTCGTAAAACTCATTATCTATTCTTCAATTCCCCTTCTGATTTTGCAATTAATGTGGCCACTGTAGCATCCCCTGTAACATTAACAACTGTCCGGCACATATCTAAAATACGGTCAACGGGAAATATTATTGCTATCCACGCAGGATTTAATCCAACAGACTCCAGCACTATTATCATCAGCACCAATCCAGCACTTGGAATTGCAGCCGCACCTATGGATGCCAGCGTAGCGGTAATTACTATTACCAATTGTTGCGCAATACTCAGATCAATCATATGAAATTGCGCCATCGCAACCACGGCTACCGCCTGATATAGACTTGTCCCATCCATGTTAACCGTTGCCCCAACGGGAAGGACGAAGCTCGTTACCGGCTTTGACACCCCAATCTTATTTTCTATGCAATCCATGGTCACGGGAAGCGTTGCTATAGAGGAGCTGGTAGAGAATGCTGTGACCTGCGCATCCCGTATATTTGCCAGGAAGCGAGTGTACCCAATGCCCGTAAAAAATTTGACAATTAAGGGATAGACAAGGAAGATCATCAGCAACAATCCAACTACCACCACCACCGAGTATAGGCCGAGGAAGGAGAGCATCTCCATAAACTTATCTGGATCGGTACCTGCTGCCTTTACAATTTGTCCGGCCATCAAGGCAAAAACAAATACGGGCATGGCTTTCATGATAATCCAAACCATTCGCACGAACACCTCATTCAGCCCCTCTATCAGTCCGCTCACCGGAACCGCTTTCTCCTTTGGTATGAGCACAAGTACGATTCCAAAAAATATGGCGAAGAATATCACCTGTAACATAGACATGTTCACCAGTGCCTTAAAAATATTGGAAGGAACTACATCCACCAGCGGCTGAAGTGGTCCCGTTTTCTTCTGGCTTTCGGCTTTGTTCAGCTTGTCCGCAACCCAGGCGTTGGTATCACCAGTCTTAGCTCTCACATTTTCAACTAACGCAGCATTTTCATCGTCGCATGAGAGGCAAATATCATCCAGATCAACAACTTGCGGATTGCTATCGCGCCAAAGCTCATAATCGATTCTGTTTTCAACGCGTAGCTTATCATCTATCTTTTCGCCAGGCTTTATCATGTTCACCAGCACCAGTCCCAACGAAACCGAAAACATTGTAGTAATCAAGTAGATGCCCAGTGTTTTCACACCCATACGGCCCAGCTTTGTAATATCTTTTAACGAAGCGATACCGGATATTACCGAGAATAAAACCAGCGGAACAGCAATTAACTTGAGAAGATTGATGAAGATGTCTCCAAAGGGCTTGATATAATCCAGCGTGAACTGATTCCAGCCAAATTTTACGGAGCAGAATGCATAAATCGTTCCGAGTATCAATCCAATTATTACCTGCCAGTGTAGGGGTATATTTTTCATTAAACTATTTAATTAGTTGTTTATTTCGAATTAGATGATCCGCAACCACCAATGCCGCCATAGCCTCAACAATGGGTACTGCCCGGGGCAATACGCATGGATCGTGTCTTCCCCTTCCAGCTACTTCTACTTCTTCACCCTTTGAGTTGACGGTCATTTGCTTTTTCATAATGGTGGACACAGGCTTGAAGATAACCTGGAAATAGATGTCCTCGCCATTGGAGATTCCCGCTTGTATACCCCCGGAATAGTTGGTTTTTGTTCTAATGTCTCCCTGCTCATTATAAAAGGAATCATTGAATTCTGAACCCAGCATGCCCAAGCCTTCATAGCCCCAGCCACAATCAAAGCCCTTGGCTGCCGGAATGCTCATCATGGCCTTGGCCAAATCAGCATTGAGCTTATCAAAAACCGGTTCACCCAATCCAGCGGGCATTCCTGTGATAATTCCAGTCACCACACCTCCAATGGTATCTCCCTCTTTGCGAACTTCTTCTATCCTCGCAATCATCTGCTCCGCCACTTCCATATCCGGACAACGAATCTCCGTATCATCAATTTTAGAAAGATCCATGTCCTTGTGGCACTTATCGATCTTGATATTCCCTACCTGTGCTACGTAACCATAAATTTTTATTTTTTCTTGCGCAATAAGCAACTTGGCAATTGCGCCGCCAACAACGCGGGATACAGTTTCTCGAGCTGAATACCTTCCACCTCCCCGGTAATCCCGGTGCCCGTATTTGACCTGATAGGTATAATCTCCATGAGAGGGCCGGAAAACATCTTTGAGATGATCGTAGTCCTTTGGCTTCTGGTCTTTATTAGGAATGGTGAATCCAATAGGGGCACCAGTAGTCTTGCCTTCAAATATTCCTGAAAGAAATCCTACCTCATCATCTTCCTGGCGCTGGGTGGTAATCTTAGATTGACCGGGACGACGTCTGGCCAGCTCATTTTGTATAAAGTTTTTGTCGATTTCGAGCCCTGCGGGGCAACCATCGATCACACCACCCAATGCGGGACCGTGCGATTCTCCAAAAGTGGTGAGTCGAAATATTTGCCCGATAGAATTGCCCGCCATTTGTGCTGTTTTTAAAAGGGGTTACGAATATACGAATACTAAATAATTGCTACATTCGTGCCTGTCGCTGAGGTAATTACCAATGAAAATTCTCATTAAAAATATTAAAGAGTTGGTACAGGTAGAAACCAATCCTGTACTGAAAGTTTCCGGAAAGGAAATGGCTGAGTTAAATACTCTCAGGAATGCATGGCTATCAATTGATGGGGATAAGATCAGTGACTTCGGAAGCATGGATGACTGGAGTGGCGTCGAAGACTGGTCGGACCTGGAAGTGGTGGATGCATCAGGTAAAATGGTATTTCCGTGTTGGTGCGATTCGCACACACATTTGGTATTTGCCGGAAGCCGTGAGGGCGAGTTTGCGGATAGGATCAAGGGCTTAACTTATGAGGAGATCGCCCATCGAGGTGGGGGCATTCTCAATTCCGCAAGAAAGCTTCAGGATACATCAGAAGCAGATCTTGTTCAACAAGCTACAGCACGATTAACAGAAATAAGCAAAACCGGCACCGGCGCAGTAGAAATTAAAAGTGGCTATGGGTTGAGCCTCGAAGGGGAGCTGAAAATATTGCGGGTTGTCAAGAGTTTACGGGAAGAAAGTGACCTGATGATCAAAGCAACCTTTCTCGGAGCTCACACGGTACCTCAGGAATATAAAGACGACCGAAATGGCTATATAGACCTGCTAACAAAGGAAATGTTACCCGTGATCCAGGATGAGAAGCTCGCAGATTATATAGATGTCTTTTGTGAGAAGAATTATTTCTCGGTGAACGAAATGGAAACAATTCTGGAAGCTGGCGCAGCTCATGGCCTCAAACCAAAAGTACATGTCAATCAATTTACGAGTATAGGCGGCGTCAAAGCCGCGGTCAATTATGATGCCCTTTCCGTAGATCATTTAGAAATAATGAAGGATATAGACATTAAAGCATTGTTGGGAGCTGGAACGATGCCTACCCTTCTTCCATCATGCTCATTCTTTTTGAGTATTCCCTATGCGCCAGCACGCAATATGATCGACAATGGCCTGGCCGTAGCACTTGCAACGGATTATAATCCCGGATCAACACCATCTGGGAATATGCCTTTTGTGATTTCTCTGGCTTGTATCAAACAGCGGATGACTCCAGAAGAAGCCATTAATGCTGCAACCATCAATTCTGCATATGCCATGGAAATCAGCGATACACATGGATCAATCGCAAAGGGGAAGATTGCCAATATATTCATAACGGAGGCTATTTCATCCTATGCTTTTCTACCCG
>DTRI01000142.1 GCA_012966015.1 Flavobacteriales bacterium
GGGAGCGAGAAACAAATAGTAGGTGTCCTCTTCAAGCGATATACCCACCTGGTATTTGGTTCCTGCATGAAGTACCTTAAAAATGCCGATGAAAGTGAAGATGCGGTTATGGATATCTTCGAAAAATTATTAGACGATCTCAAAGCACATCAAATAGAGAACTTTAAAAGCTGGCTGTATTCAGTGGCCCGCAACCATTGTTTAATGAAATTGAGAAAAAAGAAAACTTCAGAGGGCAGTGTAATTGAAATTAAAATAAATAATGAAGAGGCTGTGGAATCGAACGATTTATTGCATCTTAATGAAGAAGATTCGCTAACTCTCGGGGCAAAAGAACGGTCCTTACAAGGACTGGAAAACGCAATTGCAGGCTTGAATGAGGAGCAGAGAAGATGTATTGAGTTATTTTATCTGGAACAGAAGTGCTACAATGAGGTGGCAGAGATTACTACATACTCCTTAAATGAAGTAAAAAGTTATATTCAGAACGGTAAAAGAAATATAAAAATGCTGATGTTGAATCAGAGATGACTGACAAGGAACATATAGATATTTTTTCAAGTACGGAGTGCTTGTCGCAGGGTGACCTGCGTGCATATGCAGAGAACAGCTTGACTGAACAAGCTCAACTACGGGTAGAGAAGCATCTGGTGGATTGTGCGTTTTGCACTGATGCAATAGAGGGATATAGGTTGGTAAATAACCCCGTAGAGTTCGAATTAAGAACCAAGAGTATTGATCATCAAATAGATGCAAAATCTTCGATTCGGTCAATATTTTTAAATCGAGATAAATTAACGTACGTCGCTGCCGCAGCGGTTGTGCTCATCTTCTGTAGCATGGTGTTTGTCTTGATAGATCATGCTTCCAAGAAAACGAACCAATTGGTTAGTGATGAGATGAAACAAGATAACTACCAACGAGAGCTCACCAAAAGTAAGCAAGCTCAAACGCCCACTCCTGAAAAGGGAAAAGATGGGGAAAAGAACCGAAGCCAGGACATCGCTACCTCAACATCCACATCGGGCAAATTAGAAGGCGCTCTAGGCGAAAACGCAAACCGTGCTGCCACGGCTGGTATCAGGAGAGAAACTCCTGGGTGGAGCGATGGAGATAATATTGAAACGATGGTGGCAGATGCGCCGCTCAATGCTATCGAGAACGACCAGGAAGAAAGGAGAGACGCCGGCGCAAAAGAGAAGGATAAGATTCTAGAAACTACTGCTGGATTTTACAGTGTTGTCAAAGAAGACAAGGGTAAAGGTAATCGGCTTGCAAAATCAGAAAGCAAAAAAGCAGCGGACAACATGGCGAAAGAACAAGCTGAGGAGCGACGCTATGAAGAAAGTCTATCCCAGGTGGCCCAATCCAAGTCTGTGCAATCTACCGCAGAATACTCCATTGTGAAAGCAGAATTATCGAGCGAAGCAGCTTCATCTGAAGCTAATGAAGCTGCTGAAGATGATGAGTTCCTGCCAGTGCAGGCCGAAGAAGGGCCCGCCCCCGCGCCATCAGTAACAGCAGGCGTAGAAGAGCGGCCAAGATACGAGGGCGGAGATCAACAAATGATCCAATATCTTGTAGATAATATTCGGTATCCAGACTCGGCGAAGGCGCAACAGATTGAAGGAACCATCATTGTTCAATTTAAGGTAGAAGCGGATAGCAGTGTCACCAACGTTCGATCTCTTAACGACATTGGTGGTGGATTGGATGAGGAGGCAGTTAGGGTTGTGCAATCAATGCCTGACTGGATTCCGGCAAGAAGAAGAGGCAAGGCCGTAACGGAAACCTACAATCTTCCCGTACAATTTAAACTGAAAAAATAGGGGGTTTTAAGCGGTTTCAAAAAGACCGTAAATCTTTGAGTCTATCTTGTTGATAATCTCGCCTAAATCCTCTGCGCTGTCGAAGAAGCTATTGTCATCTACATCAATAATCAACAAGTTCCCGCTTTCATAAGTACTTATCCATGCTTCGTATCGCTCATTCAGGCGCTTTAAATAATCGAGCCGGATAGATTCCTCATAGGCTCTACCCCTCTTTGAAATTTGGTTAACCAGGGTTGGAATGCTCGCCCTGAGGTATATGAGCAGCTCCGGAGGTTGAATAAATCTCATCATGCTATTGAACAATGCAATGTAATTTTCAAAATCTCTGGTGGTCATTAGCCCCATTGCGTGCAGGTTTGGCGCGAAAATGTAAGCGTCCTCATAGATGGTGCGATCCTGAATTGTAGTTTTGTTATTATCCCTGATCTCAATGATTTGGTTCAAGCGACTATTGAGAAAGTATATCTGGAGATTAAATGACCAGCGCTGCATATCCTCGTAAAAATCATGCAGGTAGGGGTTTTCTTCTGCATCTTCAAAATGCGTATTCCATTTATAGTGCTTCGCCAGTAATCTAGTTAAAGTAGTCTTGCCCGCACCGATGTTTCCTGCGATGGCAATGTGCATACTTTTACGTTTCAATTTTTCCGCCACGTGTTCATTTTTTACTTGGTTTCGTTGGTTTTAAAATTAAAAATTAATCTTGAATATTATACAATTCCATCTTGTTTTCTTTCAAAATCCCCAATATCCGGGATTGTTTTTCATACCTCACCGATAGCGGTGTGTCTTTATCCATCGGAATCTGCATATTATATTCCTCGAAAGTCTTTTGATTATAACTTTTAATATAGCTGTCCTGAAAATAAAAAATGTTGTCACCCGACAATTGGAATCTTTCAAGCCCCTTGATCGGTATGGTCTTATAGTAAGCACCATACACGTCAAATACCAGTATCCCCATTTCCGGATTATTCAGATAAATGTAGCTGTTATATTCAATGAGGAAATTTGGATTGATATCAAATCCGGTAATCTGATTTATATATCCGCTGGCATGTGTAAGCTGCAGGTTACGGTCCATTCGTTTTAGCTGAAACCCCTGTGTGTCGTAAAACCAGATTCCGTCATTATTGGATGTGCAGCACAAAACAGAAAGGTCAAGCGCGATGGATTCCAGAGATATAGAAGACCCTATTGGGCCGAGTACGTCATCAAGAAAAAGCACCTTCCCAAAATCATTGTAAAACACCAGAATGCGAAGCGGGTTGGATGCGTCTATCGATGTGATACTTCCCAAAGTCTTATCTGAAAAGGAGCCGATCAATTTTCCAGCTTTATCGTACTTACTTATCTGATCATCGCTGATCAAATAAATAAACCCCAGATAATCTGAAGTAATATAATTGGCTTTGGTTTCAAAAACCATTACCTTTTCAAATCTCTCTTTTGTGGATTGAGCAGTGCCGATTATAGTAAGAGTCACTAAGAGAATGACAACTCCAAAAGCGCGGCGTTTTAGCTCACTCAGCATAGTCGGGTTCTGATATGCCGGCAATTTCCAAAATTTCATCCACGAATTTTCGGCTATTAGACAACCTTGGTACTTTGTGCTGCCCTCCCAGCTTTCCTTTTGCCTTTAGCCATCGCCAAAAAGTTCCTTCATTCATCGCTCTTACTATAGGCATTCTCAATGTTAGATTGCCTGTTCTTTTGGCCTCATAATCGGAGTTAATTGATTTCAAAGCATTATCGAGTACTTCCTCAAAATAGTCAAAGTCAGCTGGCCTTTTCTCAAATTCAATCAACCATTCATGAGCTCCCGACCCATGGTCACCCATGTAAACTGGAGCCGCAGTATATTCTTTAATGACTGCCCCGGTTTTCTTACAGGCAATGTCCAATGCCTGATTTGCATTGTCGATAATCAGCTCCTCACCAAACGCATTTATAAAGTGTTTTATTCTTCCCGCCACCCTTATTCTGTACGGATTGAGTGTAGTAAATTGGATGGTATCCCCTATTTGATAGCGCCATAATCCAGCGTTAGTTGAGATGATAATCGCATAGTTTACACCGGTCTCAACCTCTTCTAACCTCAATGTTTTAGGAAACTCTTTTCCTACCTCCTCAATTGGTTGAAACTCATAGTAAATTCCATAATCGAGCATCAAGAGCATTTCATTAGGAACTTCTCTGTCCTGGATACCAAAAAATCCTTCTGAAGCAGAATACGTTTCCAAATACTTTAGTCCTTCATAGGGAAGTATCTTTTTAAATTGGGATCGATATGGATCGAAGTTTACACCTCCATGTATCAATAGTTCCATATCAGGCCAGACTTCCTGTAAGCTCTTTTTCCCGCTAAATTCTAAGATGTGCTTTAAAAGAACCAGGGTCCATGACGGCACCCCTGCAACGCTTGTTACATTTTCCTTAATAGATGCCTCTGCAATGACGTCGATCTTCTTTTCAAAATCCTCCATTAACGCTACAGAGCGCTCTGGTGTCCTGATAAATTCAGTCCAAAAAGGAGAGTTATGTATCAGGATGGATGAGAGATCACCATAATAAGAATCATTGCTGAAGTTGTTCATCTTACGGCTACCGCCCATGGTAAGAAATTTACCTTTGAATATCTCTGTTTCCGGGTTATTGTGACAGTAGATGGTGAGCACATCTTTCCCTCCTTTGTAATGACAGTCCTCTAACGATTCCTGGCTTACCGGAATAAACTTACTCTTGTCGTTGGTAGTTCCCGAAGATTTAGAAAACCATTTTATTTCGGTTGGCCAAAGTAGATTTTGCTCCGTTTGTCTTAACCGAATGACATAGGGTTTTATGGTCTCGTAATCTTGTAAAGGAACGCGTTTCTTGAATTCGTCTGAATTCGCAATGCTTTTATAATCAAACTTCTTTCCCCATTCAGTGTCCTTCGCAGTGGCAACAAGCTTTAACAGCCCTTCTTCCTGTACGTCATGAGGATATTTTACAAACAGCTCAATCTGATGAATTCGCTTTCTTAATCCCCAGGATAATATTGAGTTAAATAATGCCATCTTGCAGTCTTAGTCTCTGATTCAAATATAAAGCAATTTATTAATTTTATAATAGATAGGAATTTCATTATACAACCTAACACAAAAACAGATGGAGCATTCTGGGCAAATTTTTAAGATGAGAGTGGAGCATGATGACCCGGTTCGCTATTTTCTTCCGATAGGTGATGAGCTACCTGAAATAAGTGAGTTGATAGGGGAGAATATTCAATTCTCGTTCAGCGGAGATATCTACTGTATCAGTTGTGGAAATAAAACGAACAAGTCATTTTCCCAGGGATTTTGCTACAATTGCTTTATTAGTGTGCCTGAGGCAGCAGAGTGTATCATAAGGCCTGAATTATGCCTGGCGCATGAAGGCAAGGGCCGAGACGTTGAATGGGAGAAAAAGCACCACCTGCAGGAGCACTTTGTTTATTTGGCCGTGGCAAGCGGAATAAAGGTGGGAGTGACGAGATCGACTCAAATTCCCACAAGATGGATCGATCAAGGCGCGTCCAGCGCCATTCTCTTCGCGAAAACACCAAACCGGTATCTGTCAGGAGTGATAGAGGTTGCTCTAAAAGGCCATATGTCGGACAAAACCAATTGGAGGAGGATGCTCAAGAATGAAATCGCCGACTATGATTTAGAAGAAGAAAGGGAGAAAATGAAGAAACTGTTGCCAGATGACCTCTTACAATATGCGGAATCAGCGGAGTCCGAAATAACGCATATAGAATATCCCGTTGAACAATTTCCCGATAAAGTTAAAAGCGTAGGTTTCGATAAGCTACCCGAAATCTCCGGCACTCTGCAGGGAATAAAGGGCCAATATCTACTCTTTGATAAGGATCGGGTTTTGAATATTAGGAAGCATACCGGATATGTAATTAAGCTGGAATACTAGCCGGCAACTTCATGAAATACTTTTTAGCTATACTATTCATTACCCTTAGTATTGGCGCGAATTCTCAAGGAACGTGGGTTGTCTCTGAGCTTGCATCTATGCCTGAGCCCGTTACAAACAACGCCGTTGCCGGAGCCATGCTCAACGGGGAGTTTCATATATATTCTTTCATGGGTCTCGACTCCACCAAACTTTGGTCAGGGATACACAACCGTAGCTTTCGCTACAATACTGCAACTGATTTTTGGGATACTATACCCCAGGTTCCCGACATCCTTACCAGAATAGCCGGATCGGCGAGCACGGTAAAAAACAAGATTTACATAATTGGTGGCTATCACGTTTATCAAAGCGGTAACGAAATTTCTTCGAAAAACATCTTCATTTACAATCCTGACCTGCCAATTCCCACGGATGACCATGTACAATGTGTATGGCGTGACAGTTTAATTTATATCATCACAGGATGGAGCAATACCGGTAATATTCCGAATGTTCAAATCTATGACCCCACAAATGATACAGTATTGAGCGGAACTCCCATTCCGAACAGTGATGATTACAAAGCTTTCGGAGCCTCAGGTGTAATTATTGGGGATACCATTTATTACGCCGGTGGTGTAAACGATTCGTGGATTTTTACCATTCAACCCCGTTTACGAAAAGGTATTATCAATCCGAACCAACCAGATTCCATTACTTGGTCATTCTCGTCTGATTCAGCCGTAAATATTTATCGATCTGCAGCGGCTGTTTTTAATAACAACCCAATATGGATTGGTGGCGGCGCCAGCGCTTACAACTATGATGGTTTGGAATACGGTACAAATAGCGGAGTAGATCCTTTGGATAACATCGTTCAATATCAAAGATCATCAGGCCTATTTTCCGTTGATACAAGTATCGGTCTGAGCATAATGGATTTACGAGGCGTTGTTCAGATGGGCAATCAATACCTTATCGCCGGTGGAATGGATACGGGACAGGTTATCAGTGACAAGTTATATTGGATAGAGTACATCATTACACCTGCTATTTCTGAAAGTGGCCAGAGCTTGGCGGACATCCATTTATTTCCCAACCCCACTACTACTACTTTTGAAATAGTGGCGCCGGGCCTGGGGGAAGATTCGAGATGGTGTATCTATAGTGCTGTAGGTGAGCTTATGCGTGTTGGGCGCGTGAATAATGGCTCTTCAATGATCGATACCGAGCATTACGCTTCGGGTATTTATCTGCTCAGGGTTGATACTGAGGGCGGTATTGCAGAGATTAAATTTATTGTTGCAAAGTAAAATAAGTAACTCTAGTTGAGCTCCAGGCTATACGGAACTATCATTTGAATTCCCTTCATTCGAGTCAACTTTTTTAGCTGCTCGTAATAAATATAGGAGTCTCCCAGCTCGTACTTCATCATGCTCAACCTGACCGCGCCAGTGAGCTCTGCTAGTATTTCTTCAAAAGGGTCCTTTTGTTTTGGTAGCTCCTTGATCCTGTATTCCTCAAGGCCAGCCATTTCTGCAGCAATCTCAATAGCGTCTCCAAGCCCACCCAATACATCTATCAATCCCAGCTCAAGCGCATCTTCACCGCTCCAAACCCTACCCTGACCAATGCTGTCAACATCCGCCTTGGTCATTCCTCTGCCTTCAGCCACATGGTCAATGAACACATCGTAAATCCGCTCTACCTCCTCTTGAATTTTTTGCTTTTCCATAGGGGTAAGTGGTCGCGTGGGAGAACCTATGTCCGAGTGCTCGTTCGTTCTAACTCTATCAAAGGTAATCCCCAGTTTATTGCTGTAGAATTCTTTCATATTCAACAGAATCCCCAAGACTCCTATGGACCCTGTAATCGTCGTGCTACTTGCGACAATTGTATCCGCAAAACATGAGATGTAATATCCTCCTGAGGCGGCAACATCACCCATAGATGCTATTACAGGCTTTACTTGTCTAGCCAAATCCATTTCCCTGAGTATTATATCCGACGCCAGGGCACTTCCGCCACCTGAATTTACCCGCAATACGATTGCCTTCACTTTTTTATCCTTTCTCGCGTTTCTTATTGCTGCTGAAATTGTTGTAGAACCAATTTGATCTGGGTCACCTTCACCGGATACGATGCCTCCCTGAGCGTATATCACTGCGATCCTATCCCTGATTACCCCCTTTGATTCTTTTTTGGTTTTGGGAGCATTCTCGTACTTCGTCAAAGACATAAATGTTATTTCCTTATCTTCCTCCAGTCCCAGACGCTCCTTCAAGCTCACTATAAATTCATCATAAAACATGAGCTTGTCGACGATACCGAACTGTAAGGCATCACCAGCACTTCCCACATCCAACGTATCGATGATTCTGTTAAACTCCCCAACGCTCATATCTCTTGAGGCAGTAATATCAACGATCATATTGTCCCAGATAGAATTGACAAACCTGGATGTTTGCTCCCTGTTAGCCTCACTCATTTTATCTAACATAAATGGTTCAACTGCACTCTTGAATTTACCATGTCTGATGATCTGCGCTTCAACGTCTAGCTTTTCCAAGGTTCCTTTAAAGAATGGTATCGTTGCGCTAAGTCCTGTTAATTGTATATAACCTTCAGGGTTCAATATCACTTCATCAGCCACAGATCCCAGGTAATACGCCTTTTGAGAGATCATCTCACTATAGCAAACAATAAACTTGTCAGAATCCTCCTTGAAAGATAAAAGAGCCTCCCTTATTTCTCTAATTGTCGACATTCCAGCAGATATCTCTTCAAGATTCAAATAGATGCCTTTTATTTTTTTATCACCCTTTGCCTTTTGTATACTTTCAAGAATAGTGTTTAATCCCAGCATTCTATTCGGTTCCATTGCTTCAAAATCGAAATTTTGAAGTGGATCATTCGGTGTCCGATCTACAATTGGAGTACTTAATGAAATTTTAAGAACTGTATTCTGCTCTACTGTCACACTTTTCTTTTCATCAAGAGATGATACAGATACGGCAACAATTCCTATAAATATGAAAACAGATACGAAAATCGCCACAAGCATTCCAAGCATTGAGGCGAATACAAATTTGAAAAATTGACCCATAATTTCTGGTTTTAAGTAATTGCAATATTACTAATAATTATGCGACTTTAAGAGGGGCTAATGTGTATCTTTGATCATATAATTCGATGATAATGAACGAAGCGCACAAGGTGCAATTGCTGCTGGGAGGTAACTTAGGCGACAGGGCCAAATACCTCGCGAAGGCCAATTTGCAACTTAGCACTACGATTGGTACGGTGGTTTATAAATCGGCCATTTACGAAAGCGAGCCATGGGGGTTTGACGACGAGAATCAATTTCTAAATCAATTGGTCATTGTACAAACAGCTCTTTCGCCGACAGAAGTATTAAGTAAAATCAAATTAATTGAAGCTGATTTGGGAAGGGCCGAAAGCGAGTTGCAATGGTCTTCGCGGATAATTGATATTGATATATTGTTCTATGAAGAATCAATCGTCAAAGAGAAAAATTTGATTATTCCACATCCCAGAATACACGAGCGCCGATTTGTGCTGGAGCCACTTTTAGAATCAGACCCAGGGTTTATCCACCCATTGACCAACAAGACTGTACGGGAGTTGTATTCGCAATGCACAGATCAATCTGAAGTTGTAATATACGCGGAGCGATGAGGTATAATTTCATAACCATAGAGGGAAACATAGGAACCGGCAAGACAACATTGGCATCCAAAATAGCAGCTGATTTGAATGCAAAGTTGATTCTCGAGCAATTTGAAGACAATGCGTTCCTGGCTAAATTTTATGAAGATCCCGGTAAATACGCCTTTCCTCTTGAGCTTTCATTTTTGGCTGAGAGATACCAGCAGTTGAAGGATCAATTGTCTGAGCAAGACCTGTTTAAGGAATTTACAATTTCTGACTACTGTATTCAGAAATCCCTGCTCTTTGCTAACATAAATTTAGCAGAAGACGAATACCTGCTATATTCTAAGCTCTTTAGCATTATCAACTTGCAACTACCCAAGCCGGATCTTTTTGTTTACCTGTATCTGGATATTGAGAAGATCAGGAGCAATATAAAAGCAAGAGGTAGAAATTATGAAATGGAAATTAAAGAGAGCTACCTGGCAGATGTTCAGAAGGGTTACTTCCGCTATATGAAGCAACAATCCGAACAACGAATCCTAATCATAGATGTCAATAATATTGACTTCGTAAACAACGAAACCCATTATAAAACCATCGTATCATTACTCGACCGGGATTACCCCCCTGGAATCAATAGAGCCTCTATAGCTATACCCAACCCTATAGCTGAGGGCAATAAGGAAATTTTGATTTAAAGACAAAAAACCCCGCACTTAAATTTAAGTGCGGGGTTTTAAACCTCAAGTAACGTTGTGCCTTTTATTGAACGGCTCCTTTAAAATCAGTGCTCTCCCAATACTTAGCAAATTCCAGGTCTGTCATTGCCTCTTTTCTGTAAGACCCATCAGCTGAAACTGCTTTCTTCAGATTATCCTTCATCATAGCAGTGTCTCCTGTTCGTGCCCCGACAATCGCCTTTAAGTAGAATGTGGCTGCGTTTTGCTCAGCACATTCACATTGTGCTTTGGCCTTGTCATTGTCTTTTGCAACAAGATTGGTTAAAGCGGAATTATAAGAACAGGTAGATGAGAAATACTCAAGTGCTGTTGGATAATCTCCGATCCTTAAGTGTAAAATACCCAGGTTGTTGCTTTCGTCGCCGCCCTTCGATTTTGCGTCTTCAAAAAGCGTTTTACCCCTGTCGTATTCCATGTTCCAGACCGCAATAACGCCTTCGTTGTTTGTAACCTCAGCTGATCCGCCTTTTTCGTTCGCCTTTGCCAACCATGCTTTTGCATCCTCCATATCACCTTTCTTCAGGTGCAAATAAGCAACGTTATTATATCCTCTCCAATCTTCAGGATATGCCGTTGTTGCGGATGTGTAAATCGCCATTTGCTTGTCACCATCTTCTGTTAGGGTAGCTGCATAAAGCAATTCCTCTACATCCAACGTATCAGGCTTGGCAGTGGCCAAGCTATCAATCTCAGCGTCTGTTTTCTTAGGCTCATAAGAATTAATAGATATCTCCGCCTTTCTAAGCCTGGGGAGAATGTCTTTGGCCAACGTCAGGAAAACAACCGCCAGGTTCTTGATTTCCTGCTCTCGCTTGATTACATCACTGTGTCGGTTAACGATATCGAGAATCAATTGCTTGTCTTCAATATCAGAAGCACCTACCAATTGGTTGAAACCATCCCAGTACTCACCCTTAGACACTTTAGTATACAATGAATCATTTTTCGCGCCCTCGAGCTTCATTCTTCTCAATTCATTCTTGATATACCTGAATGCCGAATTGGTACGATCATTTGAGATCTTATTATTCAAATCTTCTGGTCCATCTGGTGAAGCCCAGGCTGTAAGCGTTACGTCTTTGGTTACATACTTGTTCTTGATGAAACCCTTCAACGCTTTTACACTCTCGCTTCTCATCTCCTTAGAAGGAATGGCTGAACTCTGAATAGGATAATAGAGCTCTGCCTTCTGATTTAAGATGGTGATCTTCTCGTATTTATCCGCTCCAAACATTACATCCTCATCATTTGCAACTCTGGTAGAAGTGATAATACACCCATCAGCCAGCTTTCTGTCATCAAACTCCGCAGTTTTGGATCCCATAACGGCCCCTACGACTGCCATCAACTCTGATTTTCTCATGGCATCCTTATAGGCAATGGTATCCACATACGAGAAACTTCCACCGGTAGTATATCCAATTTTCTGTCCCTCTCCTTCGGCAGCCTCACCCAGCAGTGTGGTTGACTTCATGGCTGCTTCGCCCCCTTCAAATTTCAGTGTAGGAGTAAACGTGACCGTCGCTTTCTTGTGGAAATACTTTGGAGGAATTGATCCGCTTATAGTCACCGGTACTTTGCCACCATGCACTTCTAATACATCTGGGGTAACAGTATATTTTACATCCGGATATTTTTTGACCATTTTGCCAAGGCCACAACCCATAAAAAGTAATGCTGCCAAGCATATATAAGTTATAGCCTTAATATTGGAATTTCTCATTGTAAATTGGTTTAATTTTTATAATAAAATGATCTTGTTTTAATCTGAAATCTTACAATCGCTGCAAAGATATAAAAACAAAGTAAAAACAATTAAAAATTTACCTGCCCTAATCCCTTTGTTATCTACAACTTAATTCGGCATCATTGCGTTCAATTAATGTTTTTGCTTAGTTTGCTAATAACATCCCAAACAATAACCCCAACACTCACTGCAATATTCAAGGAGTGCTTCGTACCAAACTGAGGAATTTCAATGCACACATCACATAAATTCAAAATCTCCTGACTTACTCCTTTAACTTCGTGCCCAAAAACCAATGCGTACCTGGATTTTGAATCTGGAGTGAATAAATCAAGAGACGTGCTCCCTTCAGCTTGCTCTATGGCAATAATTTGGTAATTATCCTGCTTTAAACGCTTAACTGCTTCTAAGGTTTCATTAAAATGCTTCCAGGCTACAGTTTCTGTAGCTCCCAATGCGGTTTTTTGAATCTCTCTGTGAGGCGGTTTTGCAGTTATGCCACACAAATAGACCGCTTCCAATAAAAATGAATCAGCCGTTCTAAAAACGGACCCAACATTATTTAAGCTCCTTACATTATCCAATACAATTATTATAGGATTCTTTTCCGTATGAAGAAACTCCTCAGCAGATTTCCTTCCCAGCTCTGAATTTGCCAGTTTTCGCATTTTTGAAAATAAATTGAGGTGAATATAAATAATTCTCACATTTAAGAATTAATTTTAAGCCTGTTTTGCCTGAAAAAACGAAGAATAAAATAGTTAAAACACCCTTGATGAAGCAATATGCTGCCATCAAGGCTAAACACCCTGATGCCTTGTTGCTATTCAGGGTCGGTGACTTCTATGAAACTTTTAGCGAAGACGCCATTAAGGCCTCCAAGATATTGGGTATTGTGCTAACGAAACGAGCGAATGGCGCAGCAGCATATATAGAGCTCGCAGGTTTTCCACATCACTCTCTAGATACCTATCTCCCCAAGTTGGTGCGTGCAGGCTTAAGGGTAGCTATTTGCGATCAGCTTGAAGACCCAAAGTTGACCAAGAAAATCGTAAAGCGCGGGGTGACCGAGTTGGTCACACCTGGAGTTTCTTTTAATGACAATGTGTTGGAGCAAAAATCCAACAATTTTTTAGCGGCAGTACATTTTGGGAAAAAGTCAATTGGCATTTCTTTTTTGGATATTTCTACTGGTGAATTCCTGATTGCTGAAGGCACAAAAGATTACATAGATAAATTACTTCAAAATTTCCTGG
>DTRI01000143.1 GCA_012966015.1 Flavobacteriales bacterium
TCAATCCTGGTTAACTCAATATGATTCCCATGCGTAAGAATGTCATATAGTCTGCAACAGCCTTTTTATATATCATTCCTACATCTTTCGCATACATCTCCACAAAATAAAGCGTATCGATACCATCGCCATAAGTTTTTTGGGCTACCGTTAAGCAAGAGGTAAAATAGGAGCCATTAATTGTTTTTGGCACTCCTGAATCCGTGTATACATAGTCCCATGTTTCATTGACATTAGCACTGTTACCATCCCAGATTTGTCCATTATTTACCGGAAAAACCAACTTTACATAGCGAACATTCTCCTCTACCCTCTCATATCGGGCGTCCAGCTTATTTGCGGCCCACACATCTTTTATTTTCCAGCTCCCGGTGGTAGAACCCCTCCTGTACCGCTCTATTCTCATCGTCTCTCTGTCCTGTGCATCCAGATAGGTAGACTCAATAATTTCTCTTATCTGGTAGGTGTGCGTGTCAATGCTGGCGTTAAACAGGTTAAATACAATAGAATCCACGTCATATACCACCCAGCTGCCTACGGTACCTGGAATATAAGAGTAACCTACATCCACCTCTGTCGGAGCATCCTTTTTACATCCGGCCACAGCTAAAATGAAAATTGCGCCGAAGAAAAATTTTATCACAGTGTGATTCATGTGTTTATAATTGATTTTGCAAGGTCACATGGCACTCGCTAATAATCACCTTTGTGGATGACAGAGTTGCCGTCATGGCTCGTTTCATCTGACTAATTGCTGCACAAGTATACGTCAATTGGCAATTATTGGTTCTTGCCTAGCTAAACGAATGAGCAAAAGAAAAATTGCGGTGTAAATTGCCGGATAATGGCAATCTTACTGGATAATTCCACCTCCAATGAGGTCATCATCCTCATAGAACACAGCTGATTGTCCTGGAGCTATCGCTTTAACTTTTTTATGAAAAGTGACTTGTATTTCATCTACAGCTACCTGATTAATGGTGCTGTGCGTGCCAATATCCTTGTACCTGATTTTGGTAACCGCTTCCAGTTCACCTTCCAATGAGGCGTATTTAATCAAGTTGAGCCCTTTCACAGTCATATCTTGTTTTTCAAGGTCTTTTTTGCCGCCCAACACTACCGTATTTGTATCTGGAATTATTTCGGTTACATATAAGGGACTGCCTACAGCAATTTCCAAACCCTTTCTTTGGCCGATGGTATAAAAAGGATATCCCTTATGTGTGCCAATTTGTTCGCCTTTTGTCGTAACAAATTTACCTTCGGCCACTTGTTCCTCAAGCCCATTTACTCTCCGTTTGAGAAAACCGCGGTAATCGTTATCCGGAATAAAGCATATTTCATAACTCTCACTCTTCTTTGCCAGCTCCTCAAAACCAGCATCAATTGCTATTTTTTTGATGTCCTTTTTCAGGTAACCACCCAACGGGTATTTTGTCCTCGCCAGATTTTCTTGCGAAACTCCCCACAGTACGTAGGACTGATCTTTAGAATCGTCCAATCCTTTAGAGACTACATATCTGCTGTTCTCTTCCCGCACCTGGGCATAATGCCCCGTTGCGATGAACTCACAATCCAATTGATCTGCCCTCTTTAGTAAGGCTTCCCATTTTATGTGGGTATTGCACAGAACGCATGGATTGGGTGTTCTTCCCGCCATATACTCCCCAACAAAATTATCGATGATGTGATCACCAAATTCTTGTCTTATGTCTATAATATAATGAGGAAATCCGAATTTGACTGCCATGTTACGTGCGTCATTTATGGAGTCCAGGCTACAGCATCCAGTTTCTTTCTTGTTGCCGCCGGCAGAGGCATATTCCCATGTTTTCATGGTCATACCAATAACTTCATAACCTTCTTCATGAAGCATCATGGCGGCAATGGAGCTGTCTATCCCACCGCTCATTGCAACTAATATTTTTCCTTTTTTACTCAACTGTTACCTCTTGTTATTTTCTTCCTCTTTCTTTTTCATAAACGCATCATACTCGTCCTGGTTTTTTATATGCCCCATGTTGTAATCCAATTTTATTTTGGGCTAACCATCTTCCTCATAATAAAACCACATGCCGTGTTTTACATTGTCTTTGTACATGCCCTTATGCGAAACCGTTCCATCGACATTGTAAAAAATAGTTTCGCCCTGAAGTTGTCCATCTATATAATTTCCAGTAACGCGCTGTTTTCCGTTTTCAAAATATTGGTTCCACGGACCATGTTTTTCGCCATTTTTCCAATTGATCTTTTCATAGGGCTTATTGTCTTTGAAAAAGGACACACTCAAGCCAATTTTCACGCCCATATCATAGTTTTCCTCAGCCACCTTCATCCCCTCCTCATTATAAAATATCCAGGTGCTGTCTTTCTTCTCTTCCCGATAAATGCCCTGGGCCCTCAACACACTGTCCTTATAAAATATATGAGCCGCACAAGCCTTGTTATTGTCAAAAAAGATGAAGGTCGATTTGATATCCCCATTCTTGTGATAGCGCTTCATCAATTTTGCTGGGCGGTCATCAATAAAATATCCTTGATACATCATGCCGCTATCAGGATAATTCACAACCCAAAAACCTTGTTTTAGTCCTTTTTCATCCACGCGATTGCTGTCGCCTTCTATCTGCGAGAAGCAGTTACCAGCCGTCAAACAAATCACAATTATGGATAGATAAATTGACCTCATTTGTTGATCTTTAAATCGGTTGCAAAGATACAAAAACCAACCGTCTTAGAAGGTGATATTGATTACGCTCACAGAAACCGTTTCCCTGTTCCGGTTAAGACGCCCACCTAAATCGCCTTCACATATCACACAGCACCGGCTCACTAATTTATGCGAATCACAAATTGGACGAATTGTTCCAATATCTAATACGATCCCTGTCAAAACCTCATTTGCACATTCGTATCAATTCGTTATTCGTTGAAAGCAAGCTCCTGAACCCCCTGTACGAAAACACTCCAGGTAAACCGCTTCTTTTCCTCAATTGTATTAGATGAAAATTCAGCTTCCCTGGCATTGCTATAGAAATCGACGAGCGCATCTGCTATGGCTGTTGCATTCGTTTCGGTCACATAGCCCACCTTATTATCGGGAACAATTTCTGCCAACCCGCCAGTATTGGTAACGAGCATGGGCCGTTCAAAATTATAGGCGATCTGGGTGATTCCACTTTGGGTAGCTGTTTTGTAGGGTTGAACAATTATATCCGCTGCGCAGAAATAATGTTTCACCTCCTCAGAGGCTATGTAATGCGTTTTCAATATCAGCTCGTCCTCTAACTCGTTCTCCCTGATAATTTCCTTGTAATAGGCTTCATTCCCATAGAACTCACCTGCTATAATCAGCTTTATATTCAATTCACGAATCCGGGAGTCTGCCATGGCGTGTAGTAATAGATCCAAGCCCTTATATTTTCTGATAAATCCAAAGAACAAAATGTACCTGGCCTCCGCTTTCAAGTCCAGAAAAACCCGAGCTTCTAATTTTGTGATCTTCTCTCCGAATATGTCATATATGGGATGGGGCAGGAATTTATACCTCTCGGTATTTGTGAATTTGCCAAGATCATCCAGTACCGACTGTGACATGGCAACAAAAGCGTCGCAGGAGTTAACAAAATACCTGATCAAAGCTGCGTCACCGATCTTCTGCTCGTGGGGAATAATATTATCTACAATCGCGATTACTTTGGTGTGCTTTCGGAGTTTTCTGGCAATCCACCC
>DTRI01000144.1 GCA_012966015.1 Flavobacteriales bacterium
CCCGAACTTACATTTATGAACCCCAATGAATCCGTTAATTTTCCGTTTACATTCAATTGCCCGTTAGGCATAACAGTAAAAGAACCTGCTGATAAAAGGTCTTTACAAACAGCAATAGCATCAACCACCGGGTTATTACTTAAGGTATAAGGAATAATACAATTGTTGGCTGCAGTTGGCAACAGCCCCCCCTGATCCCAGTTACCTCCATTGTTCCAGTAAACAGAAACTGCCCCGGTCCATATAAAATCAGCATTTGCTATTGATCGAAAGATCATAACCTGAGTAGTTATTGAATTTGATGAACAATGGGTATGAATATTAATCGCATTCAAATGCAAATGGACCACTCCGGTAAATGTAGCAGTCCAGCTTATATAAGACTGGTAACCGCAACCCGAGTAATCATCACTATATGTCAATAATGTACCATCGGTTTGGCTAAGTGTAAGCTCGGTATTGTAGCTGGCACTAACCCCGCCATAGCCAGAGCAGGTAGAAAACTGGTATACGTCACCGATTTTTACGTTTACCTTTATTACGTGCCCTGCATAATTACTAGCCGTTGCAGGCGCCCAAACACCTACAGCCGGTGTGTATGTAGCTGAAGGATAGAAGTTGGTTCCATTATCACATTGTCCGTAGCTATTGAATGCAGGCACAATAAAAAAAATGAATAGCAACACTGTCTTAGAGCGTAGTTTGCGATCATTTGGGTAGAAATCTTCCTTTTCCATGATAAATGGTTTTAGAATTCACCCAAATGTATGTGCACAGCACTACTTTAAAAAAAATAGTAAGTGAACGACACGAATTATCAGTGAATGGAAGAAATAGGGCAGGGAGCTGACCTAGATAAGGTTCAGTTGGTTCAGCAATTCTTCCTTATGGCTGCGGCTGACAGGGATTAATTCACCCGCAATCTCTACCTGGTTGCCAATTACTTTTTCGAGATGATTGAAATTGATAGAATATTTTCTGTGCACCTTAACAAATGAGGTGTTGCTGACCTTCTGCTCCAGCTCTTTTAAGGTAACGGTTGCAAGTACTTTTTGGTCTTCCAGCCGGATATAAGAATAATAGTCATATGCCTCAATCCACCGGATGTCGTCAATATTGATCTTTTCGAGGCCCTTTCGCGTTTTGACAAAGATTGTTTCGCTGCTTTTTACCTGCTTTTGTGATGGTTTCCCCTTATTGAGCGAATTGAACTTATTCAGCGCCAGTTCCACTGCGATCATTAAGTCTACATCATTATATGGCTTTGTTACATACCCGTAGGGGTTGGTATGCTTTACACGATCAATGGTAGGTGCATCGGTAAAAGCAGTAACAAAAATGAAAGGCAAACCCAGCTCTGTGTTGATGATGTGTGCAATCTGAACCCCATCAACGGGTTGATTCAGGTTAATATCCAGCAAAACGAGGTCAACTTGGCGTTCTTTCGTTAGCTCAAGAAACTCTTCCACGTTTTCTGCCACCCCTACGATTGTATAACCACATTCCTCCAGCGTGGTGGATAGGTCATCAGCGATGATAAATTCATCCTCAACGATTATAATATTTGCTTTACTCATCAGCCGTAATTTTAAAATTAAAGAACATATTAAAGCCGTTGTTAAGTTCGGGTTTGTAAACAATCTCTCCATTCATTTTCTTAATGATGGAGCGGATCATTTTAACGCCAAAACTATTTCCATCTTCGATGCTACCCGAATCGCCCATGCCCTTCCCGTTGTCGGAATATGCGAACGAGATTAAATTTCCATCTTCTGTTATACGCATGTCAACGGTAAAGTCTTTAAGCTCAGGGTGGAATCCATGCTTGATAGAATTGGTAATTAGCTCAGCAGTCAACAAACCAAGATTTACAGCGATATCCACATGCAAATTTCTTACCTGCGCCTGAATATTCAACTTGGTCTCATCGAGTTTATCATATGAGATCAGGAGATTTTCTGCAAGGTCCGTCAGGTATTCGTCAAGGTTGATGCTGGTCAGGTCTGTTTGCAGATACAGCTTCTCATGCACAAGGGAAATGGCCTCAATTCTCTGTCTGCTATACGCCAGTGCTTCATCCACTTCAGTGTTGTTGGTTTTACGCTGTTCCGCCTTCAATAAACTGGAAATGATCTGCAAATTGTTTTTTACCCGGTGATGAATTTCGCGGATCAGCACTTCCTTCTCTTTATCGCTCTTCTCAATTTTTAATTTTTGAGAAGACAATATTGCATTATTCCTTTTTTGTTTAATGAACTGCACAATAACGATAACGAGCAACAATAACAACAGGCAAGCGCCCAATATGGCTACATATGAATAACGCTTTTGTTGCTTTAATTCAGCTTCTTTCAATTCATCCCTACGCCTTTGCTCACTCTGAAGGATCTTGTTCTGCACTTCTCTGTTTACGCTGTCTGTGTAGTTTTTCTTCTCAAACTCAAATCGAATTTCTGATCGTGTAATTTCCTTGCGTGTACTTTCGTTAACAAGTGAATCCCTAATAAGCATGTACTGTTGGTAATGGTAAAAGGCGCTCTTAAAATCTCCTTTTCCCTGATAGACCTGATAAAGCCACTTCCTGGCGTATTTTTGTTCTTTCAATGATCCAATTTCCGCAGCAAGTTCCAGTCCCTTGTTCAGATTGTTTATGGCGCGGGGATATTGTTTCAATTTAAGATAGTATTCACCGAGGTTAACATGAGATGAAGCCATCATCTTCCTGGACCCCGTTGTGTGAGCAATGGCCAGGCTTTTTTCTTGAAACTCAATAGCTTTTGGTAACTCACCCATCGTAAAATACAAATTCCCAATATTGTTATAGGAAGCAGAAACTCCAGTATTATTCCCTCTCTCCAGGCGTATGGCCAGGCTTTTTTGATAGTAGGTCATCGCACTATCCAAAGCTCCCATCAATTTATGCAATGTGCCAATATTGGAATAGGCAGAAGCTTGACCCTTCAGGTTACCAGTCTCCACGCCTATCTTGACGCTCTTCATCTGATAGGCCAATGCTTTCTCATAGTCTCCCAGGTGTTTATAAATGATTCCAATATTCACAAAGGCATTCGCCATTTTTTCTTTGGCCTTCAATTCTTCCCAAATGGCAAGACCGTTAAGCTGGTTGCTCAAAGCAGCGGCATAATCTCCCTGGTTCTTATATATTATTCCCTGATTGACATAGGTTTTTGCCAATCCTCTTTTTGCATTTCTAACAATTCGCTTATCCTCATTTTTCAGATCAGCTTGTGCCCGGTTAATGGCCCTTTCGTAATACTCAAGTGCATCGATATATTCACCTTTAATCGTTGATGCTACCCCCAATGTATTGAGCGCAATAATTGCTTTGTCATTGATGTTGTTTTTGTCAGCAAAATTTAATTCACGTGTTGCTAATTGTATGGAAGAGTCGGGGTTTGAAAATGCCAATTTCCAGGCAACATATTGTATTGCATCAATTCGAACAGAATCGGTGTTCGTTTCATCATTCCAAACCTGGAGCAAAGAATCCAGCTGTTGCGCTTGCGAAAACAGGCAGATAAATAGCAGTCCGAGGGTGCTGTAGCTTTTTTTCATAAAGTTAGGTACCGCTGTATTTCTAAAAATAAGCATTGATTTTTACATACGCCTGGAAATCGGCCCTTACAATATGGCATTAATCGCCCTACTTACCAATGCAACATCTGACCGCCCTCATAACCCTTTGATTTACAGTGCTTAGAATCAAATCG
>DTRI01000145.1 GCA_012966015.1 Flavobacteriales bacterium
CGGCTCTGTATGTCAAACATCTTCATTTAAAGAGAGGTCTCAAAACATGAAACAATCTACCATTATCCTTTTTCTTTTCTCCCTAATTATCATCCCTAGTCAAGCTCAACGCGGCTGGCGTCTTTTTAGTAAATAGGGTTAGATAAGGATATCTATAGGGATATCTGGGCCGTCCATGTGGGCAAAGATGGTAGCTCTGGGTTGGTGGTCCTGACCTATGGCGGTATGACGATCGTGGTTGGTCAAAGATTCCTGAGGTTGTTGGTGTCGGTGTTATCCATGAGAGTAGTGATGGCACTCTATGGGTGGTGGCTGGTTCTGGTCTGTGGCGCTATGACGATAGTGGCTGGGAATCGGTTGCTGGGTTCACTGGTTGGGTAAGGGCTATCCATGAGAGTAGAGATGGTACGCTCTGGGTTGGTGGATATGATGGGCTATGGCACTATGACGATAGTGGCTGGTGCTGACGTGCCAAAGAACAAAGTGGTTGAGACCCCTATCTCTCTGGTAGATTGTTTCCCATCTATTGTAGAGGCCGTTGGAGGGCATCTCGTTGAGGAAGACAGGGATCTACCGGGTAAATCTATTTGGGAGATTGCCCAAGCATCCAATCAAGATCGGTTTGCTTTTAGCGAATACCATGCGGTTGGCTCAGAGAATGCCATCTACATGCTTCGTGATAGGAGATACAAAATATTTACTATGTTGATGACCCCGCACAACTCTTTGATTTACAGGTTGATCCAGAGGAGAAACAGGATCTGTCGAATCTACCTGAGTACCAAGCGATACTCCGAAACTTTGATAGAGAACTTCGCAATATCGTTGATCCTGAAGCAGTTGATGCTACAGTTAAAGAGGATCAGAGGTCAAGGGTTTTCGAGAATGGTGGAGAAGTAGCAGTACGTCAGCGAGGTGCATTTGACAATTCTCCCGTTCCAGGCGAAGATCCCGTTTTTCGTCGGCATTAAATGCCATGCTATAGAGCCAAATTATTAAAATCACAACCATTAATATTCTTGTGGATCATAAATGAGTATGAACTACAAATTAATGAGATCTATTGTTTATTTCCTTCTGATTATATTTCTAATTGTAAATGGCAAATTCAATTATGGCCATACCCAAAAACGCACAATGGTATTTACTGATGTGGCAGAAGAATCGGGAATTAATTTCCGGCATTATGATGGGCGAAGTGAACAACATTATTTTGTCGAAACGATAGGGTCTGGATGTGCATTCATTGATTTTGATGATGATGGTTATCTGGATATTTATCTTGTCAATGCAACTGATTTACCAGGATCTTATTCCCCAGTTGCTTCAAGGAATGCACTCTATCAGAATAACAGAGATGGAACTTTTGTTGACGTCACCGATCAGGCTGGGGTTGGTGATTTGGGATATGGAACAGGGATAACATCAGCAGATTACAATAATGATGGCTTCGTAGATATTTACATTACTAATTTTGGAGCAAATATACTTTATAAAAACAATAAAGACGGGACTTTTATCGATGTTACCAAATTTGCTGGGGTAGAAAATCCTGTATGGAGTGCAGGAGCATCTTTCGGAGATTATGATGGTGATGGGTTCGTAGACCTTTATGTAACAAATTATTGTGACTTCAAATTGACTGATCACAAAACCTGTCAAGAACAGGGTGTTGAGGTGTATTGTGGTCCCGAAGAGTTCAGTGGTATCCCTGATACTCTATATAAAAATAATGGAGATGGAACTTTCACCGATGTGACAAAAAGTGCAGGTGTATTCAATCCAAATGGAAAAGGTATGATGGCTGTATGGTCAGATTACAATGATGATGAAAACCTAGATTTGTTCGTTGCTAATGATGGCACTGAAAATTTTTTATATCAAAATAATGGCGGCGGAACTTTCATTGATATTGCTTGGATTGCGGGTGTTGAAAACGACGATCAGGGTAATCCACAAGGAAGCATGGGAGTTGACTTTGCTGATTACGATAATGATGGGATGTTTGATTTAATTATCACCAATTTTCAACGCCAGCTAAATATGCTGTATAGAAACGATGGGGATGGACTTTTTAGTGATGCTACCTTTACCGCAGGACTTGGTTATACGTTACCATATGTCAGTTGGGGCATTGGTTTCTTCGATTTCGATAATGATTCGTTTCGGGATTTATTCATTGCTAATGGGCACATTCAAGACCATATCGAACTTTACGATTCAAGTACGACTTATCTCCAACCCAACCATTTGTTGATTAATGATAAAGACGGTAATTTTACGAATGTGTCGGACCAATTTTATCTAGGTGGATTGAAAGCAAGTCGTGGTGTCGCTTTTGGAGATTTCGATAACGATGGAGATATCGATATTTTGATCAACAATGCACATGATCGACCGAATCTTCTTCGGAACGATCTTAGTACTGATTATCACTGGATATCTATCAAAGCGGTTGGGACATGTAGTAACAGAGATGGAATTGGGTGCCGGATTAAGGTGTTTGGTGAAAAATTCATTTCAACCGCTGACATACGATCCGGAGCGAGTTATATGTCTCAAAACGATTTGCGTGTACACTTTGGGCTCGGTCAGGTAGAGAAGGTTAATCAAATTGAAATCCGTTGGCCTAGTGGTATTGTTGATGTGATAGAGAATGTTACCGTCGATCAAATTCTTACAATTGTAGAGGGGGCCTCTCAGAAGTGAATAAATTTTTTCTTATTGCATTTATTTCTATGTCGGTGCTTTTTCTTGGTGCTTTTTCTGGTTCCTTTGAGGATGCTGAAAAATTGACCGTTGAAGGTAAACTTGATGACGCATTAAAAGTTTATAAATCTATTCTTGATAGAGATTCAACATCTGCCAGAGCATATCGAGGAATTGGCCTTGCCTTATGGACAGGTGGCAGATCTGATCAAGCAATTAAATTTTATGAAAGAGCGCTGGAAATCCAACCTGAATTGGTTCAGGCACATACGGATTTGAGCATAATATACTCAGCCCTGTATCAACATAAACTTGCAATCCAATACGCAGAAAAAGCATTACAAATTAGCGTTGATATAACAAATCAACTAAACTACGCAAATGTTTTGTGGCGTGCCAAGCGATACGAAGATGCAGCTCAACAATACCAAAAAGTAATATCATATAATGATCAAAATATAGATGCGTACATAGGACTTGGAAGTACATATCTCGCCTTAGCAAAGCTTAATGATGCACTCGATGTTTTGAATTTGGCCATCAAAGTTGATTCAGAAAACGTAGACGCATTCTTCAATCGTGGTGTTGTTCAATCAAAACAAGGAAAATACGACCAAGCAATTTCTGACTTTCAAAAAGTATTAGATCTTCAACCAAATTATCCAGAAGTGCATTTCCAGATTGGCTATGCTTACCAACTATTAAAAAGATATAAGCTAGCTATCAACACCTACCAAAAATCACTAAAAATCGATTCTTACAATGCTGTTGTCTATTACCATTTGGCTCGATGTCATGCACTTGAAGGTAACATTAATATAGCAAAAAGGTTACGCCAAAAAGCAAAAAACTTCCAAGAGTATAACGATCATATTGAGGAGGCAAGGGCTTATATCAACAAATATCCAGATAAACCTGAAGGATATATGCGTCTAGCAAACCTGCATACTCAAAGGAAGGAATGGCAGGAAGCAATTTGGAATTATCAATTTGCGATTTCAGTTGACTCGAAATC
>DTRI01000146.1 GCA_012966015.1 Flavobacteriales bacterium
AATTTCATTCCACCGGCCCACCAGTGATACTGTGGATCAGAGTTGAATGGAATAACCAGATTCCCATCTGGTTGTAGAAAAGGTCCTCCCTTTTGCCACTCCAGGATAAAATTTAATATTTCTGCCTTATTGTCTTTTAATTGAGACAATAGATCTGGTGTCAGCGGCTCTAGTGTTCCTCGACACTTCAATCGTTCTCCATCAACTTCGAATAAGAAACCACGCTGAAGCATCTCCTTGTAAATACTTAGAGGACTCATATTTCTATCTCCCATTCAGTTTGAGAACTAGACAGACTTGATAAATCATCGTTCCCATCGTCCGCATCGGTCTTTTCCTTTGTTTTCAATATGTTATCGCAGACCGATTTTTCAATAGGGTCGTCCACTATCGTTCCACTTTGCCCGCCATTTGCCACATCATCGTCCGCAAATAACCCCTTGTTTTTATGAGATATATCGTCTTGGCGGACAGTCTGACCGATAGGACCGATCTTTTCCGAATACTTTCTAATCGAGATTATGCGGCTTCGCTTCTTCCCCTCCCGTGACCCAAACACAATTTCAATCCCAACTTCTCTCAATACCGGTGCCAACCGCTTGAGCCGATTAGAAAGAGTATTGGCTGCCTTAGGCCATAGTTTTGATTTTAAAATTTTATCTGGAACATTTTCTTCCAGTGCATTGAGCAGCTCTGTTGCCGTTCCGTCCCATGTGACAACATCCTTTTGAAAATCAATCATGGCTTGTGCCAGCACATCACTTTCGAGTCCGATTCCAACTGCCGTTGATAGGTTGTCGTTATAAGCATTCATAAATGACCCGGACTCCCAGCCAAGACCTGACTCCGCCGCCATTACCCATTTTGAAAAATCAGCCATCCGAGGTGGTGGATTATCCAGTTTTACGGTATCTTTGTTTTGAAGAGCTGCACTAACAGCATCAAGTAAACTGCCGAGAATACTCGACCTGACTTTCTCAAATTGTTCTCGTATTGACTCTTCATCTTTTCGTTGATCCCGTGAAATAACTGCCAAGTTAATAATGAGAGAGCGGTCACGCAAGTCTGCCCGCACGGCAATATCATCTATTCCGTTAAGAATTTGTGGTCGTTGACTGTCGAATATAATTTCATCAAAATCTGTGTACAGTTCGCGAGTCGCAAAGCCACCCCCGGTTGATAGTCGGCATAGCGCATCTGATATCCAGGGTTTTAATCCGCTGAGGTTATCGAAGGTCAAAATCCAACAATTTTTGGCATTGATCACAAGATCGCGTTCATTTGTTGGCAGAGTTTTAAGAAGCGCTTTCGAGGGGTCAATCAGAGATTTAAGGAGACGACAGATAAATGATTTTCCACTGCCCTGCTCACCTTGAATACAAAGAATGGGGAAAGGTCCTTTTGTTCTTAAACATGTGACTAGAAAACCGACAATCAGTTTCCACTGGTCGGCAGTTGCATTTACAAATTGCCTTAATGAATTTATGGATCCGCCTTGAATTGGATGCGGTATCGGTTGCATTGCGCGGGTCCGAATAAATTTTACGGGAGAGTTAGGGATGATACCCCAACCACATGAGGTTATTTCCACTACTTCCCAACGATTGTTACAAAGATCAAGGTATATGTTTCCGTTTAGCTCGGCAGTGCGGATGAACACCGGGTGTTCTTTGTTTCCGAATTGAGCTTTAGCCTCTAGAAGACTGCGGGTATCGGTTAAAGCCTGAGCGCTTGGAGGCTTTCCATATCGTTGAAAAAATAAACCTATTAAAAGGAGGCTGATTTCTTTAGATTTGATGGGGTGGGTTTCTTCGTGGCCATCTCGGGGAAATGTAATAAAAAGTTCTCCATCAGGCGTGCGGAACAATTCCCAACCAGGAGTAAAATCAATTAATAACTGTGCCTGAGTTCTTCCGTCACCACAATCATCGTGGCTTTCACTATCCTCTTTGTCAGTGTCTGATTCAGTTGCGCTAAAATATTCTGAATAAGAACCTGTGAATAATGGACACGTTTCAATTTTTTCCTGAAGATCCTTAACTGTACGGCCAACCAGGTAATCTGAAATATCACTGCCCTTAACCATTTCATCGAACCTGATAATCTTAACTGAAAGGGCTGTCCCATGAAGCGACTCAGAAATTATTTTCCCATGTCGTCGCCCCGGTTCATCATTATCTTCTAGTACTACCACATCACGACCTTGAAGGAATTTATTGAACTCTGATTTCCAACTGCCCTCTCCACCGGAATTCGTTGTTGCCGTCAAACCATGTTTAACCAGAGTCTCGACGTCCTTTTCTCCGCCCGGGATATATACTACAGATCCAGCACCATTCAGAAGCTCTGGCAATCTATAAGGAACCTGTTGGATTCCACTGAGGTTCCATACCCAACCACCATTGCCATCGGGTCGTCGTTGTCGAAAATCTTTCGGATCATATCTGAGTACTTGATAAATGAGGTCACCGTTTTCATTTTTATATGGGTATGTTGCGGTTAACCGTTTCTTCATCGAGGGTCCTTTATTTTCTTCTAGTAGCGAGGGCAGGTATTTTCTGGCCAATTCATTTAATACTTCAGGAAATGCGTTACCCGTCTTTTCCTGGTGAAATGCAAAGACATCTCCACCGTTAGCACCGCAACAAAAACAATTGAACCCACCATCAAAATATACGGCTAAATTGGGAGTCGTTTGATCATCATGGAATGGGCAAAAAAATATCCAGTGATCATTACTGGTCTTACTTGGAGTCCCAAGGACCGAACTGTAATAATCTTCAACCGGAACTGCTGATTTTAAATTTTTAATGTCAATCATTGGCTTTTATGAATTTCATTGTGTTTGTACGACCTCCTAATTGTAGGGAATAATTCTCCGACGCTTCGGCCTAGAATTTTTGATAGCTGCTGTTTTTCAAATTCAGTAGGATCAACAATTCCTCTAGCTACTCTGGAAAGCCAGGTATCACTGCGGGTCATCTTGTAGGCTACCAAGTAGGCTGGATCATGATGGTCAATCAGGGCGTGCTTAAGTGGGGTACTCATTCGCTAATCTCCTTAAAAAACTGGGGAAATATCTTTCCCCTTCTAAGGAGATAGCGCTACTTTTGGGGTAGCAATTTGCTACTTTTGGGGTAGCAATTTGCTACTTTTGGGGTAGCGGACAAGAAAAATGAAAAAAAAGTAAAAAAGGTGGGTTTTTACTTTTGGAGGGGGGATGTTAATAATTCTACTGGTTGGTTTTGGGGAAGATATACAATTTTTAAACCAGGTTTGACTTCACTCAGCATATCCTCCATATATGGTAATTCTTTCACAATTGCATCTCTTGCGTCTTTTAATGCTTTGGTGACTGCCTTTCTTGCTTTATTATCCTGTGATCCTGAATCTCTAGGTCTTCCCTTATGGTCATACAGGGAATTATAAAGCTTGGCTTGTTCGTTTAATTCTCTCTCTAAAATAGCCACGTCAGGACTATTATTGTCTTTTGCCTCTTCCAACTCTCTTTGCATTTCGGCCATTTCCACCTTCATTATTTTTGCGTTTTCTTCAATTGATTCCGGTGGAGGGGTGATGTATTCAGGGTCCTTTTCAAAATGTCGTTGAGCTGAATTCTCATATCCTAATTCAATCTGTTGAAGCTCGTAGCATGAATAATTCTTTCCTGGGTGTGATAGTAAGAATTGTAAATACGTCAGACCCTTTTTATGCCGGAA
>DTRI01000147.1 GCA_012966015.1 Flavobacteriales bacterium
ACGCGAGGAACAGACGTGCCAGAAGTGCTAAAATGAGAATTGCAGAAAAGATCTAGCCATGGCTGCCAAAAAGAAAATAACGACAAACAGAAGCGTGACACGATCTTTCCTGGAGGTGCTCAATGGTAATTTTTTAACCAGAGAAAGTGCAATCAAACATCTGCCCTTCCTGCTCTTTCTAACGCTTCTGGTTCTAAGCTACATTGGCAATGCGCACTATGCCGAGAAAACACTGCGTGAATCTGAAAAGCTCAAGAAGAATCTGAAAGAATTGCGGTCGGCACATATTACCGCAAAGTTTGATTTAATGTTTAAGAGCCGCCAATCAGAAGTGGCTAAGGCGGTAGAAGATATGGGGCTAAAAGAGTCGACTACTCCACCAAAGAAAATTTCAATTGTCAAAGGCGACGTTTAAATCATGGATATAAAAAAGGACATATTGTGGAGAGTATATGCGCTGTACTTCATCATGTGTTTGGTGGGTATTGCAATTATTTACAAAACATTTCAGATTCAGGTAATCGAAGGGGATAAATGGAGAAAGCAGGCTGCCAGCCTTACCACAGATTACAAAAATATTGACGCGATTCGTGGAAACATATATGCCTCGGACGGGAGCCTGCTGGCGACCTCTATTCCCATGTATGATGTTCACTTTGATGCGAACCTGGAATACCTCACAGATGATATTTTTTATGACAATATAGACTCACTTGCCTTTCGCCTTGCAAACCTTTTTCAGGATAAATCGGAGAAACAATACCGGCGGAATCTAATCATGGCAAGAAGAGATGGTTCAAGATATTACCTGATCAAGCGAAATGTTAACTATAACCAGCTTAATGAGCTTAAGTCTTTTCCAATTTGTAGGCTTGGCAGGTATAGAGGCGGCTTCATTTATTCGCAAAAAAACAAAAGGAAAAAACCCTTTCAGTTATTGGCATCGAGAACTATCGGCTATGATCGGGAAGGTGTGCGCCCGGTCGGGCTCGAAGGCGCCTATCGCCAATATCTAAGGGGTGTTGGAGGTAAACGTCTGATGCAAAAAATTTCAGGAGGTGTCTGGAAACCGATAAACGACGTCGATGAAATTGAAGCTCAGGATGGGTCGGACATCATTACAACCATCGATATCAATATTCAGGATGTTGCTGAGGATGCTTTGTCTACCCAACTTCTGCTGAACGATGCGGATCATGGCTGTGTAGTGCTAATGGAAGTGGAAACCGGTGAGATAAAGGCAATCGCGAATCTGAAAAAAAGTGAGTCCGGAGGATACTATGAAGGGTACAATTACGCGGTTGGAGAAAGCACAGAGCCGGGATCAACATTTAAACTGCCAGCCCTCATAGCAGCATTGGAAGATGGATATGTGGATCTGGATGATTCTGTAGATACAGAAGACGGAACCACCGAATATTATGACCGTGTCATGCGTGATTCTCACATCGGTGGCTATGGAAAGATTTCACTCAAAGAAGCTTTTGAAAAATCATCGAACGTAGGCGTGTCAAAAATCATAACAGCAGCATACGTTAGCAACCCGCAAAAATTTGTTGATAGGCTTTATAAAATGAATCTCAATGAGCCATTGGGCCTGGACATTGCCGGAGAAGGAAAACCCTTCATAAAAAAACCCCGGGATAAGGAATGGTCCGGAACAACCTTGCCCTGGATGTCCATAGGATATGAAGTTAAACAAACACCACTTCAGATACTCACATTTTACAATGCCGTAGCGAACGGTGGAAGGATGGTCAAGCCCATTTTTGTCAAGAAGATAATGAAGCGCGGGAAAGTGCACAGTTCCTTTAATACAGTTGTAATCAACGAATCCATTTGCTCCCGTTCAACTATTGAAAAAGCCAAAATAATGCTGGAGAGTGTTATTGAAACCGGCACCGCGAGAAATTTAAAAAACGACACGTACAGGATTGCAGGCAAAACCGGAACAGTTCAAATAGCCAATCAAAAGTATGGCTACACTTATGAAGGAAAGTACAGCTACCAGGCATCGTTTGTAGGCTATTTCCCGGCCGGGAAACCGAAATATTCCTGCATTGTAGTTGTCAACGCTCCTTCCAATAATGTGTACTACGGCAACCTCGTTGCCGGACCCATATTCAAAGAGTTGGCAGACAAGGTTTATGCCTCAACCATCGAAATACATAGTGATTTGGTGGATGTGCCTACCATTAACTGGGCATTAACGGAAACAAGGTCCGCAACGATCCCCTATGCCAAATACGGCTATCAGGAAGATCTGAAACAAGTGCTGAGCTTCTTAAATATTCCGGCTGAATACCAAAACCCTGATTCGCGTTGGGTGGTGACACTGTCTGAGGAGTCGGTGATAAAAGTACAGTTGAGGAAATTGGACGATGAACTCAAGAAAGGCGTCGTTCCCAATTTGTTGGGAATGAGTGCCAAAGACGCTGTTTATCTATTGGAAAATGCGGGAATGAAGGTACGCATTTACGGAGGTGGAACGATTGTAAAGCAATCCATTGAACCCGGTTCTCGAATGAATAAAGGAGTTGAAATAAAGCTATACCTGAGTTAATGAAACAAGCCATAGCTATGACATTAGAGCGGCGAAGGATATCACTCAGTGAGTTCCATCTGGCAGTTAAAAATCAATTATAGTCAGATGAAATTGCTGAGTGATATAATGTACAAAGCTGGAATAGAGGAGGTCATCGGCACGACGAATGTGGCTATTTCCGATATTTCTTTTGACTCGAGAAACGTAAAGAAAGATGGCCTGTTCATAGCAGTAGATGGAACTTCTGTTGATGGCCATGAATACATCGGTAAGGCTATTGAAGGGGGAGTAATTGCAATTGTATGCAACAAATTACCTAAAAAAGCAGTGCCCAATATTACCTACGTAAGGGTGAATGATAGCGCAGTGGCGTTGGGCTTTATTGCTTCCAACTATTATGACCTGCCATCTGAAAAGTTAACACTTGTTGGGGTTACCGGAACGAATGGCAAGACAACGGTAGCCACCTTGTTGTTCAATCTTTTTAACGGAATGGGATTTAAAACTGGTTTGCTTTCCACGGTAGTTAACAAGATCAACAATAAGGAAGTTGGTGCCACTCACACCACTCCTGATGCCATACAATTAAACAGTTTGTTAAGGGAAATGGTCGATCAAAAGTGCACCCATTGCTTCATGGAAGTGAGCTCTCACGCGATTGATCAGGAGAGGATAGCCGGACTACAATTTGCAGGTGCTCTGTTCACGAATATTACCCACGACCACCTCGATTATCACAAAACTTTTGATGCGTACATAATAGCCAAGAAGAAGTTCTTCGATCGACTTTCAAGCTCCGCTTTTGCATTGGTGAATCGAGATGACAGGCACGGCAAAGTAATGCTTCAAAATACCTCCGCTTTAAAAAAGACATTTAGCCTTCATTCTGTAGCGGATTTCAAATGTAAGATACTCGAAAGCATGTTTACTGGATTACTCCTTAGTCTGGATGGGGATGAAGTGTGGACCAAATTGATCGGTCCTTTCAATGCATACAATCTCCACATGGTTTATGCCACAGCAATGCTGCTGAATCAGGATAAGATGAATGTGTTAACCACGCTAAGCAACCTGGAAGCAGTTGAAGGACGCTTTGATTGTCTGAAGTTGACAAATGGGGTCATGGCTATAATTGATTACGCACACACACCTGATGCAGTCTTAAAAGTCCTGGAAACAATAAATGAGGTAAGGCCTGGTAAAGAAGACCTGATTACAGTAATTGGTTGTGGAGGTGACAGGGATGTAGCAAAGCGACCTGAAATGGCGAGAATAGCCAGCGAGAAAAGCGACACAGTCATCTTCACCTCAGACAATCCACGATCAGAAGATCCGGAAAAAATCATAAAAGACATGCTGGAAGGAGTGGAACCAGCGCGACAGCAAAAAATATTATCGATTGAGGATAGAAAAGAGGCTATTAAAACAGCTTGTGCCATAGCCAAAGCAAATGACATCATTCTGGTGGTTGGGAAAGGGCATGAGAAGTTTCAGGAGATAAAAGGTAAAAAACTGCCATTTGATGACAAGGAAGTTCTGATTCAGGCATGTAATGTAATCGGGAATAATAACAACTAGAGAAGTGCTTTATTACTTATTCCAATATATAGAAAACGAATTCGGGTTTCCCGGGGCTTCCGTATTTCAATACATCTCATTTCGCGCAGGGCTCGCCGTGATCACCTCTCTGCTGATCTCAATGGTCTTTGGCAAGCGGATTATAAATTCTCTGTTGAATAAGCAAGTTGGAGAATCCATTCGAGATCTTGGATTAACAGGACAGATGGAAAAAGCGGGCACCCCAACTATGGGTGGGTTGATAATACTCGGCGCCATACTGGTACCTGTTCTCTTGTTTGCCCAGCTGCATAACATTTATGTGCTTTTAATGATACTCACCACCGTGTGGTTGGGATTCATCGGATTTCTCGATGACTATATCAAGGTATTTAAGAAAGACAAAGCCGGCCTGGCAGGTAGATTCAAGATACTGGGCCAGGTTATGCTGGGCTTGGTTATTGGTATAGTACTGTATTTTAATGATCAGGTAGTAATAAGAGATAGGCTCCCCAGCAATGTCGTTGTAGAGAATGTTGAATCCTCCTCAAATTCTGAAGGTGGTAATGAGGAGACCGTTCAATGGGAGAGGATTAAATCTACAAAGACCTCCATTCCATTTTTTAAGAACAATGAATTTGATTACGCATCGCCATTAGCATTCTTGGGGCCGGGATACGAAAAATGGGCTTTCCTGATCTTCATTCCGTTTGTCATTCTCATCATTACTGCTGTATCCAATGGTGTTAACATCAGTGACGGCCTGGATGGCTTGGCTACCGGAACCTCGGCAATTGTCGGAGGCGCCTTAGGTATACTCGCCTATGTTTCCGGTAATGTCCTTTTCGCAGACTACCTGAACATAATGTACATCCCCCTAAGTGGGGAGCTAGTGGTATTTATCAGCGCTTTCGTAGGGGCCTGCGTAGGGTTTTTATGGTATAACTCTCACCCTGCCCAGGTCTTTATGGGGGATACCGGAAGCCTCGCACTGGGCGGCATCATTGCGGTTTTTGCAATAGCAATTAGAAAAGAATTGCTGATTCCAATTCTATGCGGAATCTTTTTGGTCGAGAATTTATCTGTTGTTATTCAAGTGGGGTATTTCAAATACACAAAACGAAAATATGGTGAGGGAAGACGGGTGTTTAAGATGGCGCCATTACACCACCATTATCAAAAAATGGGAATGCACGAGTCAAAAATTGTAACGCGGTTTTGGATTGCATGTGTCATGCTGGCGGTTCTGGCGATTATCACTTTAAAGCTGAGGTAATTGAAAAATAAGAATAGCTAAGCAGAAAATATTGAGATGAAGAAGCTCGTGATATTGGGAGCAGGTGAGAGCGGCACTGGAGCGGCCTTACTGGCAAAGAAAAGAGAATACGAGGTTTTCGTTTCTGATAGCGGAGAGATTAAAGAGGAGTTCAAGAATGTTCTTTCAAATAATGAAATAGAGTTTGAGGAGGGGGCGCATAGCGCCGACAGGATACTCAGCGCGGATGAAGTGGTGAAGAGTCCGGGAATACCCGATGACTCAGAGCTGATAAAACAGCTGCTGATAAAGGGAATCCCGGTGATCTCGGAGATAGAATTTGCAGGTCGATTTACAGATGCAATGATGATCGGAGTTTCGGGAAGTAATGGAAAAACCACCACCGTGCATTTGATTTATCACATCCTCAAAAACGAAGGGCTGGAAGTGGGCTTAACAGGAAATGTAGGAAACAGCCTGGCTAAGCAAGTTGCAGAAGATGACAAGAAAATATATGTCATTGAATTGAGCAGCTTCCAGCTGGATGGGATGAAAGAATTTGAGTTGGATATCGGAGTGCTAATGAACATTACACCGGATCACTTGGACAGATATGATAATAAAATGGAAAACTATGTTGAATCAAAATTTAAAATTCTCGAATTAATAAAACCAGGAGGTCACTTCGTGTACAACATCGACGACGATGTTATTGAAGAAGAGCTCCATAATAAACAAACGACAGGTGTAAACCTGATTCCCTTTTCAATTGAGGATGAGCTTGATGAGGGAGCTTACATAAAAGAAAACCAATTAACTATAAACATAAACCAAAACCAAAATCAATTTAATATGCTATTGCAAGAATTAGCCTTACAAGGCAAGCACAACATCTACAATTCTATGGCAGCAGGAATTGCATCGAGAATATTAGATGTTCGAAAGGAGATTATAAGGCACAGCCTTACGGATTTTCAAAGTATAGAACACCGTTTAGAATATGTAGTGAAGGTCCACGGCATCGATTATATCAATGACTCAAAGGCCACCAACGTGAATTCCACCTGGTATGCGCTGGAGAGCATGACCAAGCCCGTAATTTGGATTGTGGGCGGTGTAGACAAAGGGAATGACTATAGCATCCTCACCGAGCTGGTTAGAAAAAAGGTGAAAGCCATTATTTGCATCGGTGCCGAGCGAAAGAGCAACAGGAAAATACACAAGGCATTTGACGATATTGTAGAAACGATCTTAGATGCTTCGTCAATGGAGGAGGCTGTGAAATTATCATATCGACTGGGAACCAAAGGAGATGTGGCAATGTTATCACCATGCTGTGCGAGCTTTGATTCTTTCAAAAACTATGAAGAACGAGGTTGGAGATTTAAAAAAGCGGTACGTGAATTATAAACTGGACGGGTGGAGCGCTTAAGCACATATCTTAGAGGAGACAAGGTAATATGGCTGGTGGTTTTCATATTATCTATCTTTTCTGTGCTTGCAGTATACAGCTCAACTGGTACGCTTGCTTACAAGTACCAGGCGGGTAATACTGAGTATTATTTGCTTAAGCACTTCGCTATTTTAGTTGCGGGTTTAGCATTGATGTACGGTGCTCACCTCGTTAAATACACCTACTATTCAAGATTATCGCAACTGTTGATATGGATTGCTGTTCCGTTGTTGCTGATCACATTGTTGATGGGAACGCATATCAATCAGGCGAGTAGATGGCTTACACTTCCTGTTGTAGGAATATCCTTTCAAACTTCAGATCTGGCCAAGCTGGCGCTCATCATGTATTTGGCCAGAACATTATCGAAGAAGCAGAATCAGATAAAGGAATTCAAAACAGCGTTTTTGCCAATCCTAATACCGGTGGTTCTGGTGTGTGCATTAATTCTCCCTGCAAATTTTTCTACTTCAGCATTGTTGTTTCTTACAAGCCTGTTCCTGATGTTCATAGGAAGGGTAAAAATCAAGTATCTCCTATTACTGATCGGCACTGGGATTACCATACTCTGCCTGTTTATAGCATTAGTTATGCTCACTCCTTCACAAGGCAGGGTGGCCACGTGGAAGAGCAGAATAGAGAATTTTGTGAGTGGCGAAAACGCGGGCAACTACCAGGTAGAGCAATCAAAAATTGCCATCGCCAAGGGTGGTATAATTAATTTTGACCCTGGCGGAAGCACGCAGAGAAACTTTTTGCCGCATCCGTATTCTGATTTTATCTTCGCCATTATCATTGAAGAATATGGACTGCTGGGAGGCGCATTTGTAATCTTGCTCTATTTTATTTTGCTGTTCCGAACCATAAGAATTGTGGGTAAAAGCCCAGGCACATTTGCAACGCTTTTGGCAATGGGCTGTTGCTTCAGCCTGGTGTTTCAGGCCTTAATTAATATGGCTGTTACCGTAAACCTGATACCTGTCACCGGCTTGGCTTTGCCGCTTGTAAGCATGGGCGGAACATCCATTTTATTTACCAGCATTGCAATTGGTATAATATTGAGTGTCGGAAGAAGCGTTGAGAAAGAAACGGGGAAAGTAAAAACTTCTAATTCTAAGTTAAGATACACCTTATCGTAGCAGCTGCAGCAACGGCTAATTTATAGATAGGAGAACAGTAAACAAATTGAAAAGAATTATTATCAGCGGAGGCGGAACCGGTGGGCATATATTCCCGGCAATCAGCATCGCCAATAAGCTTGTGGAAACCGTTGAGGGTGTTGACATCCTCTTTGTTGGGGCCAAAGACCGTATGGAAATGGAGAGAGTTCCCGCTGCGGGATATCCTATCGAGGGATTGTGGATTAGTGGATTTCAAAGAAGCTTGAGTCTCAGGAACCTATCCTTTCCCTTTAAAGTTATTGCAAGCATGTTCAGGGCAAATAGAATAATTAATTCATTCAATCCAGATCTGGTAATCGGAGTAGGGGGTTACGCGAGCGGCCCAATGCTGCATGCTGCAGCCAGCAAAGGAATACCCACAATGATTCAGGAGCAGAATTCATATGCGGGCGTAACAAATAAGTTGTTAGGAAGGAAAGTGGACACCATTTGTGTCGCTTTTGATGGGATGGGGAAATTCTTCCCCAAAGATAAAATTGTACTTACCGGTAATCCGATACGAAAAGACATACTCAATTTACAACATTCAGCAGAAGATGCACGAAAACAGCTGGGACTTGAAAATAAAAAGACATTGCTTGCAATGGGGGGCAGCCTTGGAGCGAGGTCCATCAACATGGGCATCAGGTCCGGCGCAAAGGAAATGGTTGATGCAGGTATTCAGATTATTTGGCAAACAGGCACTGCCTTCTTTGACGAAGCGGTACAGTTTGTGCAACACGAAAAACTGGCGGATGAGATAAAGGTGTTTGATTTTATAGCGGATATGGACAAAGCCTATTCTGCGGCTGATACCATCGTTTCCAGAGCTGGTGCCATCGCCATTTCTGAAATATGTTGTGTTGGAAAGCCATCAATCTTAGTGCCTTCGCCTTATGTTGCAGAGGACCACCAAACAAAAAATGCAAAAGCATTATCAGATAATGACGCGGCATTGTTGGTTATAGATGGAGAGTCCAATAGGCTGGGGCAGGTAATAAATGAGCTCTTTGATGACCCCATGCGGATGGAGCAGCTTTCGAAAAATGTTGCTGCTTTGGCGCAGCGGGATGCCGCTAAAAAAATCGTAGCTGAAGCCATCAAGCGTTTTGTTAGTTGGGGTTGGGGGAATTGGTATGAGCGCCCTGGCGAGGTGCTTTAATGAGGCAGGCAAAGAGGTTTTCGGTTATGACCAGACCTCAACAGCCCTTACAGATAAGTTAATTAAAGAGGGCATTCAAATTGAATTTGAGGATGATGCAGCCAATATTCCCAGTGGCGTTTTGGATAATAGTAGGCCCGAAAGTGTGCTGGTAGTTTACACGCCTGCTATTCCAGATTCGAATAGAATTCTCAGTGCATTCAGGGAGGCATCGGGATTGAAAATTTTAAAGCGAGCTGAAGTGCTGGAACAGATCGCAAAAGATCGTTTTACCATTGCTGTTGGCGGCACGCATGGCAAGACAACTGTTACCTCCATGATCGCCTATATTTTGAATGAAACGGGTAAAGACTTTGTTGCTTTTGTAGGAGGCGTATTAAGAGAGTATGAAACCAACTTCCTGACTTCCGGAAGTGCCTCGGTAATGCTGGTAGAAGCGGATGAGTACGACCGATCCTTCCATAAGTTGAATCCGGATTTAGCGGTAATTACCTCAATTGATCACGATCATTTGGACATTTATGAAGATTATGAATCCATGAAGAGGTCCTACTTGCAATTTGCATCTAACATTGTAAACGGGGGTACATTGCTGGTTCATGAAACGGTCTCTGATATGTTCGAATGCGATGAGGTTGGTGTAGAGCCTTATGGGATGGGTCAATATGCGAGCTGCCACGCCGAGAATACCAGGGTTGAAGAGGGCCGTTTCTCTTTCGACTACGTAAGTGAAAATGAACGGATTAATAATATTTCATTGTCTTTTGGTGGAAGGCACAATGTGGAAAATGCCGTTGCCGCTATCGCTGTTGCACTAAAACAGGGTGTAGATGCAGCTGAAATTAAGAAGGCGCTTGCCGCATTTCAAGGTATCAAAAGAAGATTTGAAGTTCAAATAAATACTGATGATCTCGTTTATATCGATGACTATGCGCATCATCCAAAGGAAATTGATGCGTGTATTAACGCCATAAAAGAGCTGTATCCAGGCAAAAAAATCACTGGAGTTTTTCAACCCCATTTATACTCAAGAACACGAGATTTTGCAAAGGATTTTGCGGCAAGCCTCGATGTGCTGGATGAAGTATTCTTACTGAATATTTATCCCGCTAGAGAAAAGCCTGTTGAAGGAGTTTCCTCCAATATGATACTCGATAAGATGAATTTAAGAAGAAAATCAATAGTAAAACAGCGTGCTCTAATTGATGAATTGCTGCAATCTGGGCCGGAAGTATTGGTAACTATGGGTGCAGGGGATATCGATAAATGGGTAATTCCTATCAGGGAGGCCCTGCTCAAAGGATCTACTTGAAATAATCGATACGACCTCTGGCTATTAACAAAATGGTGTTGAGAATTACTTGCATAACTCCGTAACTATTACCTAAAACTTCAATAAAATACAGTGGTAACTTAAGGTGAACTGAATCTGTTAGAAATGACGATGAAAAAACGGTTGTTTACGATTGTGCTGTGGTCAGTTATACTGATAAGCCTGAGCTTAGTAATGGGATTTGTGGCTGTAGAACACAGGAATCAAACTTGTGAGAAAATCCTCGTTGAAATCGATTATTCTGATGGCTGCTTTTTCGTAGAACCTGAGGATGTTAAAGTGATGATTAGGAATGATGGTATTGAACTGCTGGGTAAGCCAATATCTGCCATTGATTTTCAAATGTTGGAGAGCTTGATAGCTACCAACCCTCATATCGAAAATGTGCAGGTGTACTCCCTGATAGCAGGGGATTTGAAAATTAAAATTAGTCAGCGAACGCCATTACTACGGGTGATGCCCCTCTCGATGGGTGGATTTTATTTGGATGAAAACGGAGGGCAAATGAAACTCTCTGGAAAGTACACTGCCAGAGTAACACTGGCCAATGGATACATCGAACACGACATGATGAATGACCTCTTTTTGTTAGCAACTTTTGTTAATAAAAATAAGTTCTGGCGATCTCAGGTGCAGCAAATCTATGTAGATTCGGCGCAACATATTTTGCTGATCCCCAGAGTTGGGAGGCATAAAATCATACTCGGCGAGGTAAAAAACCTGGAAGATAAATTTGCAAATCTTCTGGCCTTTTATAAGGATGGATTGAACAAAATAGGTTGGAATCAATACAGAACGATTGACCTGAGTTATGAAGGTCAAATTGTGTGTACCAAATAATAATTATTGCCAAGTAGGCATTTAATAATTTGAGTAATGGAAAAATTTGACACGGTCGTAAGCCTTGATATAGGTACAACTAAGATCGTTGCGATCGTTGGACGCAAGAATGAGCATGGTAAAATTGAGATTCTCGGAATAGGAAAAACTACATCGCCAGGTGTAAAAAGAGGGATTGTAACCAATATAGCCGAAACTTCTGAAGCTATAAAAGTTGCAATTGAGAAAGCTGAAAAGGATTCTGGAATTGATTTTGACCTGGTTGTTAATGTAGGAATTGCAGGTCAGCATATCAAAAGTTTACAGCACAGAGGAATACGTACTCGTGATAGCATTGAAGATGAAATTAACCAGGACGATATCGATGCGCTGGTAGAAGATATGTACAAGCTGGTAATGCTCCCTGGTGAAAAGATAATACACGTTTTACCTCAGGAATATATCATAGATGGCGAGCAGGGTATAACCAAACCCATTGGTATGTCAGGGGTGAGGTTAGAGGCTAATTTCCACATCATCACGGGACAGGAAGCAGCCAAGAACAATATTTACAAATGTGTGGAAAAAGCTGGGCTGGATGTAGCTGAACTTATCCTCGAGCCCCTGGCTTCAGCGGAAGCTGTTCTAAATCCTGAGGAGAAGGAAGGTGGAGTGGCATTGGTAGATATCGGCGGTGGTACTACCGACATCGCAATCTTCTACGATGACATCATTCGCCATACGGCCGTAATACCCTTTGGCGGAAGCTCTATTACCGAGGATATCAAGGAGGGCTGCACAATTCTTCGCGGTCAGGCCGAACAATTAAAAGTGAAGTTTGGATCAGCGCTAGCGGATCAAACTCAGGACAATGAAATAGTTGCTATACCAGGACTTGCCGGAAGAGATCCGAAGGAAATTTCCATTAAGAACCTCGCCCATATTATTCAAGCCCGCATGCAAGAGATTCTCGAATATGTTGATCACGAAATAAAAAATTCAGGCTTCCGGGACAAGCTAATTGCTGGGATTGTTCTTACCGGAGGTGGTAGTCAGCTGAAACATATTTCACAGCTGTGCGAGTACATTACTGGCATGGGTACACGAGTTGGATATCCCAACCAGCATTTGGCCAATGGAGAGGTCGACAATGTAACAAGCCCTCAGTTTTCCACAGGGGTTGGATTGGTTATAAAAGGTTTTGAAGCGCAAGAAAAAGATGCGACAAGAAAAGACAGGGTAACAACACATTCCAATAAGACCAAGGGAGGTTTTTTCGATAAATTCTTTAACAAGGGCAGAGAATTTTTTGATGAGCCTGAAGTCGATGGAGAAGAGCAATTGTAATTAACAATTCTAACGATTAACGTTAACTAAATAGAAGCCATTATGCCTGGTAAAATAATGCAATTCGAGCTACCCAAGGGTAAATCTTCAATTATCAAAGTGATTGGTGTCGGCGGCGGTGGAAGCAACGCAGTCAACCATATGTTTAATGAGGGAATCAAGGGAGTAGATTTTGTGGTGTGTAATACAGATGAGCAGGCGTTGGATAACAGCCCAATTCCCTTAAAGATACAGCTGGGCGCAGGCCTGACCGAAGGATTAGGTGCTGGTGGTGATCCGGAAGTTGGAAAAAACTCTGCCTTGGTCTTATTGGAATGTGTTGTTACCCTGTCTTTTCTTGTCGCATCTTTTT
>DTRI01000148.1:0-6126 GCA_012966015.1 Flavobacteriales bacterium
AGATTTCCAAAGAATCACATACGATGAAGCTATAAACACCTATGGTTCCGATAAACCAGACATCAGATTTGAAATGAAGATTACGGATGTTACAAAAGTTGCGCAAGGCAAGGGGTTCAACGTGTTTGATGAATCCGAGCTTGTAGTTGCAATTAATGCGAGTGGATGCGCAGGCTATAGCCGTAAACAACTGGATGCCCTTACCGATTTTGTGAGAACGCCTCAAATTGGCGCCACGGGAATGGTGTATGTGAAATACAATGATGATGGAACGGTTAAGTCTTCCGTTGATAAATTCTACAGTGAAGAAGACTTGAGAGAATGGGCAAATGTATGCGGCGCTGAAGCAGGTGATTTATTACTGCTCCTGTCCGGACCGAAACAAAGCACCCTGGCTGCAATGGGCGAGCTGAGACTAAAGATAGGCGGTGAGCTGGGTTTTAGAGAAAGCGGCACATTTGCCCCTCTTTGGGTGCTCGATTTCCCCTTGCTGGAGAAAGACATTGAAACGGATCAATGGCACGCAATGCACCATCCATTTACATCGCCAAAAAAGGAGGACATAGAATTTATGGAATCAGACCCCGGAAGGGTAAGAGCAAATGCCTATGATATGGTCATTAACGGAATTGAACTGGGAGGAGGATCTATAAGAATCCACGAAAGGGGATTGCAAGATCAAATGTTCAAATTGCTGGGATTTACGAAAGAAGAAGCAGAAGAACAATTTGGGTTCTTACTGAATGCCTTTGAATATGGTGCTCCGCCTCACGGAGGTATTGCATTCGGATTTGATAGGCTGGTAGCGTTGCTGGGGGGCAGTGAGTCAATTAGAGAGTATATCGCGTTTCCAAAGAACAATGCAGGGCGCGATGTTATGCTCGACGCACCATCGGCAATCTCAAAAGAACAAAAGAAAGAACTGGGGCTGTAAGAATTTAAAGGGTACCGCGATTTCCCTGTTCTCGTTCTATGGCTTCAAAAAGAGCTTTGAAGTTTCCTTTTCCAAATGATTTCGCTCCTTTTCTTTGTATGATCTCATAGAAAACCGTAGGCCTGTCTTCCACCGGTTTGGTGAAGATTTGAAGCAAATACCCTTCATCATCACGATCAATTAGAATTCCCAGCTTTTGCAGGGGTTCCAAATCCTCGTCGATCTCACCTACTCTATCCATCACAGTGTCATAATAATTTGACGGGACATAAAGAAAATCGACACCTCTTTCCGTGAGTGAAGTAACCGTTTCAATGATGTTGTCCGTAGCCAGCGCAACATGCTGCACACCCGAACCTTTGTAGAAATCTATGTATTCTTCGATCTGTGACTTCTTTTTGCCTTTCGCCGGCTCATTGATTGGAAACTTGATTCTGCCATTTCCATTGGTCATCACCTTACTCATTAAGGCAGTGTACTCTGTAGAAATATCCTTATCATCAAATGATATAAGCTGGGCAAACCCCATTACCTTAGCGTAGAAATCTACCCATTTGTTCATCTCTCCCCAACCTACATTACCAACCATATGATCTATAAACTTCAAACCTAATGGTGGTGGGTTGTAATTAGATTCCCATTTAACAAACCCAGGTAAGAATATTCCATTGTAATTTTTTCTCTCCACAAAAATGTGTACCGTTTCACCGTATGTATGTATTCCCGATTGAACGACCTCTCCATCCTTGTCCTTTGTTGTGGTGGGCTCCATAAAGGATTTTGCTCCTCTACTCGTCGTTTCCTCCCACGACCTGGTAGCGTCATCCACCCACAGGGCGATCACCTTTACCCCATCACCATGTTCATTCAAATGTTTGTTAATGGGGCCATCTGCGTTTAAAGGTGTCGTTAGTACCAGCCGAATTTTATCCTGAGATAATACATAAGAAACATTCTCCGTATTACCCGTTTCCAGTCCTGAGAATGCATGGGACTGAAAGCCAAAAGCAGATTTATAATAATGCGCCGCTTGCTTGGCGTTGCCAACATAAAACTCTACGTAATCAGTTCCATTTAATGGAAGGAAGTCTTCCGCCTCATCAAATATTTTCTCCAGGCTAACTTCAGTGTTTTCTGTGTTATCACTCATTTTCTCAATTTTTATTCCGTCCATGATTTATAATATTTTCCATCATCTATTTTTATGGCGTCTTCCGTTAATTTCAACGGTCTAAAAGTGTCAACCATAACCGCCAGCTCTCCTGTTTCTTTTTGCCCAATACTCCTCTCCATTGCCCCCGGGTGCGGACCATGAGGTATCCCGGAAGGATGCAGGGAAATAAGCCCCGCCTCAACATCATTTCTGCTCATGAAATCACCATCTACATAATACAAAACTTCGTCAGAGTCGATATTGCTATGGTTGTAAGGGGCAGGTACTGATTCTGGATGGTAATCAAATAATCTCGGGCAGAAAGAACACACAACAAATGCATCCGTTTCAAAAGTCTGATGAACTGGAGGAGGTTGATGCACCCTTCCTGTTATTGGCTCAAAGTCATGAATTGAGAATGCGTATGGGTAGTTGTATCCATCCCAACCCGCAACGTCAAATGGGTGCGTTTCATACACATACTCATGAATCATTCCCTCCTTCTTAATCTTCATCAAAAACTCACCTTTCTCATCGTGGGTTTCTAAATCTGAAGGTGGCCTGATATCCCTCTCACAGAATGGTGAATGCTCCAGAAGCTGGCCAAAATTATTTCTGTATCTCTTAGGCGTGTACATGGGGTGAAAGGACTCTACAATGAAGTGCCTGTTGTCCTCCGTTTCGAATTCTATCTGATAGATTATACCACGCGGAATCAGCAGATAATCTCCGTAGCTGAAGTTAATGTTTCCCAGCAGCGTTCTGAGCGTTCCATTTCCTTTATGAATAAAAATCAACTCATCCGCATCTGAGTTCTTATAAAAATACTCGGTCATGGATTGCTTGGGTGCTCCTAATGATATATGCAGGTCATTGTTCACCAAAATACGTTTTCGGCTGTCTAAAAAGTCTGCCTCAGGTTCAATGCTAAACCCTTTTAATCCATATGATTTTAGATTTTTCTCAACGGCAATTTTTGGTTCAACGGAATAGATATCTTTAATCTCAGCAACCCTGGTTGGCCTCTGAAGATGATATAAAAGCGACGACATGCCTACGAAACCTACCGTTCCAAATAGCTGTTCGTAATGGTAATCACCATTCTCCTTTTTGAAGGAGGTATGTCTTTTATGCGGTGTTTTTCCTAATTTTTGGTAAAAGGGCACTTTATGTATTTTTCAATTAGCGATTAAAGTTAGAAAGAAAACATCAATTCTTTCTTCTCTTTGTTCCAGAAATAAATTCGCTGAGCTTCGGCCGTAGCCTGCCTTTGGCGTAAATCAATGGTTTTTCACTTTTCGGACCTTTTCTCAGCTCTTGTTGTTGAGCAAGTGGAAGGCCGGCTATCTCTTTACAAGCTGAAGTACAGCAACCACCATATTCTTCTCCACACGCATTACACTGAATGAAAAGTAAATGACAGTCATCATTCTTGCAATTTGTATGTTCATCGCAGGGCTCTCCACACTGGTGACATGCACTGATGATTTCAGGTGTAATTCTCTCTCCCAGCCTCTCATCAAACACAAAATTTTTACCAATGTAATTGGACTTGAGCTTTTCCTTTTTCACCTGATCTGCATAAGATATGATGCCCCCCTTCAGTTGATTCACATCCACAAAACCTTTGTGCTTTAGGTAGGCGCTTGCCTTCTCACACCTTATTCCTCCTGTGCAATAGAGTAATATTTTATTCTCTTCCTTTCCAGAGAGCTCTCTCATTACAATTGGAATAGCCTGGGAAAATGTATCTGCATCAGGCAGGAATGCCTCTTTAAAATGCCCAATTTCGCTCTCATAATGATTTCTAAAATCCACCACAACCGTATTGTCTGATTTCATGGCCGCATTAAATTGAGCTGCCGTTAGATGGGCCCCCACCTGGGTTACATCAAATGAGCTGTCATTCAAACCATCAGCCAGAATTTTTTCTCTCACCTTAATTTTTAATTTGTAGAATGACTTTCCTTCATCCTCCACTGCAATCTTCATATCAATGTTTTCAAAGCCCTCTCTTTCATTCAGCTCCTGAAGCAGCTCCTCGTAGTTTCCTTTGGGGATGCTCATTTGCGCGTTGATACCCTCATTTGCCAGGTACACCCTACCAAATGCATTTAGCCGGCACCACTGTGTATATAGCTCATCCCGTAACTCCTCAGGTTGGTCAATCTTAACATACCTATAAAACGAGAATGTTACCCGAACAAAAGTTTCATGTTGCAACCGCTCCTTTAGCAGCTTCTTATCATATTTATTGTATAATTCCATATCCTCAAATAAGGGGTGCAAAGATAGTTCTTTGTATACAATCTTGAATTAGGAGGTGAAACCGTATATTTTGATAAATTTGCCGGGTACCAAATCAGCGTAGCGTTGAAAGAAAAAATACTTGTAATCGGAGCATCCGGCCAAATCGGCAGCGAGCTTATTCTCAAGCTAAGAGCGAGCTATGGAAGCGATAATGTGATCGCGTCCGACATCAAAATTCCAGATTATGAGGTAATGGAAGGCGGTCCGTTTGAGCTGCTGGACATTTTAAACAAGCAGGCGCTTGCAAATGTCCTATCCAAATATAAAGTCAATCAGATTTACCTCCTTGCTGCTCTTCTCTCAGCTACAGCTGAGCAACATCCTGAGGCCGCCTGGAAATTAAATATGGATGGATTGCTCAATGTTCTAAGCCTGTGTAAATCTAATGGTATAATGAAAGTATTTTGGCCGAGTTCTATTGCGGTGTTTGGCCCTAATACCCAGAAGGACAATACGCCTCAAAATACCATAATGGATCCGGATACGGTTTATGGTATTAGTAAGCTCGCCGGTGAAAGATGGTGTGAATACTATTCCAGGAAAGGGGGAATTGATATCAGAAGTGTCAGATATCCAGGTTTAATCAGCTATAAATCATCTCCAGGTGGTGGCGCTACGGACTATGCGGTTCATATATTTTATGAAGCCCTGAAAAAGAAAGCATATGAGTGCTTCTTAAGAGAAGATACCGTGCTGCCTATGATGTATATGCCTGATGCCGTCGTTGCGACAATTCAGCTTATGGAGGCAGATTCCGGGAGTATTTCTGTAAGATCTAGCTATAACATCTCAGGAATGAGCTTTGCTCCTATTGACCTGGCGAAAGAAATAGAAAAACATGTAGGGGGTTTTGTTTGTACTTATAAACCAGATGAACGACAAGCATTAACTAAAGGATGGCCTAATAGCATTGATGATTCAGTAGCAAAGCAGGATTGGGGCTGGAAGGCGTCTTATGACTTACCTCATATGACAAAAGATATGTTTGCCAACCTGAGATTTGGTAAAATTTAACCTTTCAAATATCATTTGATATAATGTTGCAAATAAATCATGTAATAACGTAACAAAAATGGGTAATTCACGTACACTACACGCGATAGTAAGACAAGGACAAAATGAAGAGATATTTGCTCAGCGGTTGGCAATTTTTGTTTATTTATCCACTAAATTGATTTATTGGTCTAAAAAAAACACAATAATTACTAATATTTATGTAAATTTCAACATTGGGATAGTTCCTGAATGAAAAGAACTGCACACATATTGCTCGCTATAGCACTGGCTGCACCCTTTGGTATTTCATATGCTGAAGATCTCCAATCCTATGATTTGTATAACAATGATACTATCAACAAGATAGATCTGAATAATTTGAAGCAAGGACATTGGATGTATTTTGGGAAAGACAAGCGGCTTCCGGGTTATACTGCAGATCAACTGATAGAAGAGGGTAAATTTCTAAACAACAGAAAAACAGGCATCTGGAAAAAGTATTTTGTGAACGGAAAAATGCAAAATGAAATTACTTACCAGAACAGCCGCCCCAACGGATTTGCAAAAATTTATTACCAAAATGGAAACTTGAAAGAGGAGGGAATTTGGAAGGGAAACAAATGGATAGGTGAGTACAAATTTTATCACGAAAACGGGAAAATTTACCATGATTTTGCCTATAGCGAAAAGGGCAAGAGAGATGGAGAGCAAAAATACTATTATGATTCTGGCG
>DTRI01000148.1:6136-12973 GCA_012966015.1 Flavobacteriales bacterium
AGGCAAAGAGAAGGGCATGATTAAAGAATATTATGAAGATGGAAACCTGAGGTCTGAAAAATTCTTTAACGACGGAGCTTTGGATAAAACGGCTACCATCACATATGAAAAGGAAAAAAAGAAAGAGACTGCACCAAAACCTGAGAAAAAAGGAACGGGTGTTGTAGTAGTGAAAGGCGAAGAAACCAGGTCGATCAAAATGTTTAATGGTACAGGGTATCACAAATTGTACAATAAGAGCCGTCAACTCTCAAAGGATGGGGTATTTGAAAACCACAAATTGATGAGCGGAAAATGGTACAAATACAGCACAGACGGAATTCTGGAAAACATTGAAGTTTACAAAAACGGTAATTATGTGGGAGACGCTCCCATCGAAGAACAGTAAGAAGCCAGCCGCCTGGCTATTAAGAAACGACCCCCGCACTTAAAACTTAAGTACGGGGGTTTTCATTTCGAACTTTTCAGGTCAATTTGCTGAACTCCTTTGCTTATAGGTGCTATATTTGCGTTTGCATTAGATAAGCATTACCGGTACGATGAGCATTCCCGATATTACCATTTACAATACCCTAACCAGGAAGAAGGAGCTCTTCGAACCGTTAAACCCGCCACACGTGGGCATGTACGTATGCGGGCCTACAGTCTATGGAGATCCGCATCTAGGACATGCACGCGCAGCTATAGTCTTTGATGTATTATTCAGACTCCTTACTCATCTTGGATATAAGGTTAGATATGTACGCAATATTACCGATGTAGGACATCTGGAGAACGATGCAGACGAGGGCGAGGATAAGATTGCCAAAAAAGCGAGGCTGGAGCAATTGGAGCCCATGGAAATCGTCCAAATATACACCGATAGTTATCATAAGAGCATGGATATGTTGAATATCAGGCATCCAAGCATAGAACCACGCGCATCCGGCCACATCATTGAACAAATTAAAATGATTCAAGATATACTCGACAATGGATTTGCCTATGAGGTAAGTGGCTCTGTTTACTTCGATGTAGTAAAATATAACGCATCTAATAATTACGGGAAGCTATCAGGACGCGTGTTGGATGAATTGCTTGAAAACACGCGTGACCTTACCGGTCAGGAAGAAAAAAATAATAGTGTGGACTTTGCACTTTGGAAAAAAGCACAGCCAGAGCATATCATGAAATGGCCGTCGCCATGGAGTACGGGCTTCCCGGGATGGCATTTAGAATGCTCGACGATGAGCTCTAAATATCTCGGTGATTATTTTGATATCCACGGCGGTGGAATGGACCTCCTGTTTCCACATCACGAATGCGAAATCGCACAGTCACAAGCGGCCAACGGGAATGACCCTGCGAAATATTGGATTCACAACAATATGATAACCATAGATGGACAAAAAATGAGTAAATCCCTGGGTAACTTCATTACTTTGGAAGAATTATTTACAGGAAGCCACAAGCTGCTTACTCAGGCTTTTGATCCCAGCACCGTTAGATTTTTCATTCTTCAAGCACACTACAGAGGCACGCTTGATTTTTCAGACTCTGCACTCCAAGCAGCTGAGAAAGGGCTCAAGAAACTACTGAATGGAATTGAGTTGGCAAAAAAATTAATTGCTGCCGATGCATCCACCTCAGATATTTCCAAGCTCAAAGCAGCATGTATAAAAGCAATTTCGGATGACTTCAACACTCCGGTATTGATATCAAATCTCTTTGAGGCAGTTCGAATTACTAATTCCGTGTATGCAGGTGAAGAAAAAATATCCCCTGACGATTTGAAAATGCTCAACTCCCTTTTTGCAGATTTTACAACGGAAATACTAGGCCTGAGCAATGATCAAAATCAGCAAGGAGATGAATTAATAGATCCATTGATGAATTTGATTCTCGATATCAGGCAAGCATCTCGTGCCAACAAGGACTTCGCTACCTCAGACAAGATTAGGGATGTTCTATCAAAGCTCAATATTACAACCAAAGATGAAGATGGGGGGGCGTCCTGGACCTATGAGAGCTAGATATTCTCTGTTTTTATTCATGTTGGTAATTGCCTGTAATGATGCAACAGACAAAGGAACAAGTAAAGCAATAAATAGTAAAATACCTGAAATTGCCACTCCATCTTTTAATCAGGACTCAGCATACATCTTTATTAAAAAACAAGTCGATATAGGGCCAAGAGTTCCCAACTCTCCAGCCCAGGATAGCTGCGCTAAATTCTTCATCAAAAAGCTGCGTTCGTTCAATTTGGATGTTACTACCCAAGAGGGTCAGGTGACAGGCCACGACGGTTTAAAATTGAGATTCATAAACATCATTGCCTCATCAAACCCGAAGGCGCTCAACCGCATTCTTTTATGTGCGCACTGGGACACACGGCCTATTGCAGAACGCGATATAGTCAGACAAAACGAGCCCATTCCCGGAGCCAATGATGGAGCGAGCGGGGCCGGTGTATTACTTGAAATTGGAAGGCTGTTGGGGGAAACACCTCCAAATATTGGTGTTGACATCGTATTGTTTGATGTAGAAGACTATGGAAAACCGAACGTGACCGATTCTTACTGTCTGGGGTCGCAATACTGGTCTAAAGCAGCCCTGGCAAAGGGATATTATCCCAAATATGGTATTCTGCTGGATATGGTTGGAGCAAAAGACGCACAATTTTACCTGGAGGGGTATTCCATGAAATTTGCTCCGCATATTATAAAGAAGGTTTGGAAAACTGCTGCCAATTTGGGATATTCAAATCATTTTGAATTTAAACAAACACCAGCGGTTACGGATGATCATCTTTACGTAAATACAATGGCAAAAATTCCATGCATCAATATTATCCAATACGATCCATTAACGCCAACAAATTTTGGATCTTACTGGCATACACACAATGACAACATGGAAATAATTGACAAGGCAACTTTAAAAGCGGTAGGACAAACCATACTGGAAGTAGTATACAGTGAAAACTAATAGATTAATCCATGAGTAATACAGATAAGAAACTCTTTTTATTAGACGCGTTTGCACTTATTTACCGGGCGTATTATGCTTTTATTAAAAACCCAAGAATTAACTCCAAAGGATTAAACACCTCTGCAGTATTGGGCTTCACCAATACCCTGCTGGATGTGCTGAACAATCAGAAACCAAGCCATATAGCGGTAGTTTTTGATACGCCAGGGCCAACGGACCGTGAAACAATATACGCTGATTACAAGGCCAACAGAGAAGCAATGCCCGAGGACATTGCACTTTCAATACCTTATATTAAACAACTCATCCAAGGATTTAACATCCCCATTCTTGAATCGCCGGGTTATGAAGCAGACGACATTATTGGAACCATATCCACACTGGCAGATGCAAAAGGCTATACCACCTACATGATGACGCCTGATAAGGATTTTGGGCAATTGGTTACGGATAACGTTTTTATGTTTAAACCGCGTAAGGGAGGGAGCCCTGCCGAAGTACTCGGAGTAAAAGAAATTTGTGAAAAGTTTGAGATTCAAGATCCCAAACAATTGATTGATATCCTCGGGTTATGGGGCGATGCTGTGGACAATATTCCCGGCGTACCAGGAGTCGGCGAGAAAACCGCCAAGAAGCTAATCAGTGAATTTGGCAGCATTGAAAACCTTCTCGAAAACACGGACAAACTTAAAGGCAAGCTGAAGGAAAATGTAGAAAATTATTCGGAGCAAGCCTTGCTTTCAAAACAGTTAGCCACTATTATTCTGGATTCTCCCGTAGAATTTGATGAAGAGCTACTTAAATTGCATGAATGGAACAAGGATGCATTGATGGTACTATTTACGGAGTTGGAGTTCAGGCAGCTCGCTCAAAAGATCCTGACACCAGGAGAAAATGGGAAGCCGGAGAAGCCTGGAAAAGCTGCCGATCACCCCGCCGACCTATTCTCTGAACTGGAAGGAGAGTCCTTTGGAGGCGAGATGCAATCAGCTTTTCAAACTATTTCTGATATCAAACACAAGTATCATTTGGTAGATACGCCCGAAAAACGAAAAGATCTTCTTGAAAAGCTGAACAAGCAAAAGTCGATCTGCTTTGATACAGAAACCACTGGTTTAGATCCTATTGTTGCGGAATTGGTTGGCATGTCTTTTTCGTTTAAAAGCAACCAGGCCTATTATGTCCCGGTTCCCGAAGATTATGAAGGGGCTTTGGCTATTGTAAACGAATTTAAAGAACTGTTTGAAAATGAGAGCATAGGAAAGACCGGACAGAATATAAAATATGACATGCTGATTCTCAAAAATTACGATGTAACCGTAAAGGGAGAGCTGTTCGATACCATGATCGCGCATTACGTATTGCGACCTGATATGCGTCACAATATGAATGTGCTGGCGGAAACATATCTTAATTATTCACCTGTATCCATAGAGACCCTTATCGGCAAAAAAGGCAGGGCCCAGATCAGCATCAGGCAAGCTCCCGCTAAAGAGCTGAAGGAATACGCATGCGAGGACGCGGATGTAACACTTCAGCTAAGAGAGAAATTAGAACCGATGGTGAAGAAAGAAGAGGCCGTAAAACTCTTAAATGAGATAGAGTTACCCCTGATTTCAGTGCTGGCCGACATGGAAATGTCAGGTATAAAACTAGATAAAGAATCCTTGAGCAAACTCTCTAAAGAGCTGGCGGAAGACATTTTAAAATTGGAAGGTGAAATTCACAAATTTGCGGGAGTATCGTTTAATGTAGACTCACCAAAGCAGCTGGGTGATATTTTATTTGAAACATTGAAAATCCATGACAAACCGAGGAAAACCAAGACAGGCCAATACGCAACTTCTGAAGACGTTCTTTCAAGACTAATTCATGCACATGAAATTGTGCCTAAAATCCTGGATTTCCGGTCGTTGAGAAAGCTAAAATCGACCTATGTAGATACTTTACCAGAAATGGTAAACCCTAAAACAGGAAAAATTCATACCTCCTATAATCAAGCTGTTGCCGCTACGGGAAGACTGAGCTCAGACAAGCCCAATCTGCAAAACATACCCATACGAACTGAACGGGGAAGGGAGGTTAGAAAGGCTTTTGTTCCTACCGATGAGAATTACACCTTGTTATCTGCTGATTATTCTCAGGTAGAGCTTCGGATAATTGCCGAGTTGAGTGAGGACGAAAATATGATTGAGGCTTTTGTATCAGGAGTGGACATTCACACTTCCACTGCCTCCAAAATATTCAATGTTCCTATTAACGAAGTAACCAGAGAATTAAGAGGTAAGTCCAAGGCCGTAAATTTTGGGATTTCTTACGGACAGACGGCTTTCGGTCTGGCGCAAAATTTGAATATACCCAGAAAAGATGCAAAGGAAATAATTGACAACTTTTTCGGCCAATATCCAAAACTGAGAACCTATATGGATAGTAATATTGAATTCGCCAGAAAAAATGGGTATGTGGAAACTATAATGGGCAGAAGACGTCATTTAAAGGACATTAACTCCGGAAATGCTATTGTGAGAGGACACGCAGAACGCAATGCCATTAATGCACCCATACAGGGTTCTGCTGCTGACATGATTAAAATTGCCATGATCAATATTCACAATAAAATGGGCAAGGCGAAAATGGAGTCAAAAATGATCCTTCAAGTACATGACGAATTGGTTTTCGACACTATTCTATCGGAGCTAGATGAGCTAAAATCCCTTGTGGATACGGAGATGAAATCAGCCATAAAAATGAGAGTACCATTGGTTGTAGATATGGGTACCGGTAAGAACTGGCTCGAGGCCCATTAATGTGTAAATTCTGATTTCTTGTCGATTTTCGTAACATTCCGGCTATCTTTCGCGTAGGCATTGGTTTATTTCACGAGTTTAAGAAGGTAGCGAAGAATAATTACTGTTACATTTTATATTTTTGCATATAAATAAAACTATATTTGCTTTCCAGGGAAATCAATGGAATTCAAATTGAACCATTTAATATCAATCACTTTAAAACGAAGATTTATGTCAATCAACAAATACATTAGACATGCTTGGTGCTTTACCATCATGACGAGCTTTATATTCTTCCTGAGTGCTTGTAGCTCCGACTCTGCTGAGGAAAGTGATCAGTTCGATGACGAGCAGATAACAGAAGAAGAGAAACCCGCAGATAAGGAAACTAAAGTTAAAAAGCCTGGAAAGGTCTTTTATACTATTCCGTCTCCTTTGGAATTAACTTCTATTATTAAAAAAGCGGGGGCGGACTATGATAAGACTGTATGCAATTCTGTAGATAATTTGCCTAAGTATCTTACAATGACGAGCATGGCTTTGAATCTGGGTATTTATGGTGCAGACCTAAGCTACTCGAGCATTTTCGAGCAAACACAGGAAACAATGCATTATTTCGCTGCTTGTAAAAGATTAGCAGATGATCTGGGCATAACCAGCGCTTTTGGCGAATCGACGGTCAAGAGGATTCAAAAGAACCTGAACAACAGAGATTCTCTTATTTCCATTATATCGGATTCATACTGGGAAACGGATGCCTATCTGAAAGAGAACAACAGGTCTAGCACATCTGCACTTGTAATTGCAGGAGGGTGGATTGAAGGATTATATGTATCGGTTAACATTGCAGGTAAAACTGAGAACAATAAGGATATTGTGAGCAGGATAGGCGAGCAAAAGTTAACGCTGGGAAACCTAATTGCCATGCTTCAGCATTACTCTGATGAAGAAGTTAAGCCAATTATTGCTGACCTTCAGGATCTAAGAACCACCTATAATGGTGTAGTAATCAACTACACGCGTAGGGAGCCTATTACTGATTCAGAATCCAAAATAACCATTCTACAAACCACAAGCT
>DTRI01000149.1 GCA_012966015.1 Flavobacteriales bacterium
CTAGCAGTACCTTTCCGGAATTACCCCACCCCCGGGGGTACCCCCCCTTTCACAAGGATGGTTCCATCGCACCCCTATACATACTATTCTGCTCGAACGATTTAGCGTTTTTCCCGGTAAAGCTTATATGCTAGAGATCGCTGCAATTGTTTTTATAGTGATAACAGTACCATTATGGTTGCCCCTGGTTATTAGTGTGCTCAGCTTCATGGTTGCCCTGGTTATTAGTGTGCTCAGCTTCGGCTTTATGATGGTTTTCTGGCTAGTGTTGATTGCTGTGGTTATTTTTCTATTACTAACATGATGATACAAACAAGATGTCCTTATTCCTTAAAAAATTAACAATCGAAGATATGCACCACCTCCCCCTTTATACTGAATTTGGTGTTGCCTCTCTCCTATGTCCCTTTTTAAATCGCTTTAATTTAACCATATGAATACAAAGAAGAATTTAATAATACTACTCGACACGGTTCATAGCCTCGCCACCGATTCATACCGGACACTGGGCCCTGGTTTCAAAGAAGATACCTTTCAAAAAGCCTTAGCAATTAGCTTCCGCCATGCGGGTATCCACTATTTAAAAGAAACCAACATTGAAGTATTTTTCAAAAAAGAGTCTTTGGGGGTATTCCGACTGGATTTCATCATCTTGCCGCAAAAACACGATGCTTGGCGCTTGTCCAATCCAGTAATTATTGAAACTAAAGTCGCATCGAGCATAAAAAATGATGCCAGGCTGCAACTTAAGAATTATTTGTTATCCATCCCCCTTAACAGTGCCCCAGCCATCAATAAAGCTACCGAAGGAATTATCCTTAACTGGCGCAATAATCTGGATGTATTAGATACCGCTGGAGAGAATCATGTCGATATTGAGCTGTGGGCAATGACTGCTAAAACAGGCATTAAACTACTTCACTCTAAGTCTGATGTCGAAAGTTAATCGAGAAAGATATTGATCAACTAAGTTCCGGTGAATCTCTTTTCCATCAACGATTGTATAGGTTCCGCTCCCATGCCGTTGTCCCCGCTGTGTCTCACCAACATAAACAGCACCACTGGCATAATTAATAGTCTCAATAGCCTGACCATAAGAAACACTTGCCAAGGAAATTAGCAGAAGAAAGAGGGCTGTAGAGGTAAGGAGCTTCATAGTAACTCTCAAAATACCTAACCGTTCGTCCAGAATAGTATGTATAGGGGTGAGATGGAACCATCCTTGTGCAAGGGGGTGTACCCCGGGGGTGGGGTCTGGTAGGGATTAGCCAATATTCCACCTCGGCTTCAGCGATAGCGGCCTTTGTAAGTTACCTATTTACATACACATTGGAATTCAAGTGCAGGTTTCACAGTGCTTTCTTCCTACTTTAATGATTCTTTTTCTAACTCGCTCTCCATCTCTTGCCGTCTTGCACCTGCCAATATTCCAGGAAATGCGTAGTTTCCTTCGTGGCAAGCGTATTCGTATATTTTGTCACCCTGCGGCATACGCGAAAGTATCACTTCACCACTAAAGGATGATGTGTATATAACAGGATCTTCGACAGTGAATTTGTAAAGGATTTCATTATTCGAAACTAATTTAAATTCTTCCTTGACTGAATATTCTTTAGAAAGTGGTATAGAAAAAGTGGACTCCAGTGGATTAATATTATCCGTTTCAACAAATAGCGTATCGTTGTCCCAATAGCCGATAGAATCACCTTGCCATTGAGGAATAATCTCGGGGAATTTGTTGCCGTTCATTTTAATGATGCGGCTTGTTCCACCTAGTTCTTGATAAAATACGATATGAGTTGGGGTTTGGACTATTTTGTAATTGGGTAATTCTAAAGGCCTTCCTCCTAGAGGAGGCATTGGCCCCCAAACGCTCAGGCATCGCTCGCTCGGGGGACGCAATTCTGGACCATCTGCGTTGCCTGTTGCTAGCTTGCGCAGCTGACCATAATGATCATTCATCATCCATGTGGTTTGGCGAGGAAGGCGTCCATTCGACGGATCGGTAATTATAGATGTTCGATACTCACCCTCGATCATTAACAGTTCCGTAATCTCTGGCGTAAATATGTCTTCGGAGCTTTGATCCACTCCATCTGCAGAGTCTGGCGCAGCTCGGTTAGGGTCTATAGGTGCTGCCTTCAACGAGACATCTTCTATAAGTGACTGCTTAAGCTGATTCGCTTCTTCCTGTGAATACGTAGCTTGCTCACCAAGATTATTTGGTCGTTCAAATGGCGTTGCTAAGCGATTAGTCCAGTTTCCTTGTAAATCTGGATGGCCATATGCATCTCTTGAGGGCTCAAATTTAATATTATCTTCAGCCAAGGTTGATGGATGAAATAAGAGAATCACCATGCCGGAAATGTTGAAGATCAATTGCTTCATTACTGTACGCCGTCAAGCCTTCTTGGACAAAGTTAGCCCTGATTTAAGAAATACATTAGCTCATCTGGGTTAATAACTTAGTCTGCTTATCATTTTAATATTCCATTTTTATCTTGCGAAGGATAAAGGCCTTTTTCCTTCCAAATCCACTCATTTAATTGATCTACCATACTAGCCTCATAAGCAAAAGAAAGATCAGAATTGAATTAACTACTCCTTACTTGAGATGAAAGCTATCCATAAGGTATGTACTCTATCCCTGATGCTGACAGTCCAATCAAATCGATATTGGTAGTATTCAAGCTATGATCAGCAGCAACAACGGCTAACTCAGCAGCAGTATATGTACCGTTATCAATGAGCGCTGAATATTGACCTAAATCGTCATCTGGAGTTGGTGGGCCGACTATGTTTGTCCAGAGTAGATCAACAACCGAAGATGAGCTTGGATTAGCCCCTAGAACCACATCCAGGGCTACCTGCATCAACTCCTCATAGGTCATTCCATCATCAAGAAGCTTTAATCCTATACCAAGGTATGTCTTATTTGTTGCCTGATCTTTTCCAAGAAGTAGTCCTAACAGTTTAATTGTTTTCCCTGCGTTACCATCAAGATCTAGAGCTATGTGCTTGTCATTAAACTTAAGGCGCTCAATGTTACTAAGAGTATCTTTGTCAGTTCCCGAAGTAATATTCCAAACATTTCCAGACTTAACTAGAGAAACATCTGTAAAATTTTCCGTGTAAACAGCCTGATCAATACCCGCACCACCATCTATAGTGTCTCCGCCTGACCCTCCAGTAATCACATTATTAGAGGAATTCCCAATGATCACATCCGCGCCAGAACCGGTTATTACATTCTCAATAACTGCACCGAAGGCAATACTAATGTTATTTTTTAACGACCAACCATTAAACGGAAGAGTACTGTAAGAACCGTCATTCAGATTAATTGTGCTGCTTACTGAAAAATTCGAAAGATTGAGAGTGTCAGTTCCTCCTCCGTCCCGTTTCGACTGCTCCTCGTGGCGGCGATATTTTCTTCACTAAGTGGTTTGCAACAGCGGATTTCTCCAATGGGCTCGTAGCGATGTTCGTAGGGTCAGAAGGCGCCCGTTCCCAAACCGGTATTGGGGATGTAACCATTATGTATCATGAAATATTTCATGCGCTCGGTATGGAGCATCCTAACGATAATCCAGATAAACCTTTCCCTGCAGAGAAAAACTTTAGGGAATATACGGTCATGGCGGGTGAGTTTTCTGTTGATGGTGCTTCAACACATATC
>DTRI01000150.1 GCA_012966015.1 Flavobacteriales bacterium
TAGTATATCTACCACGATGTTATTACCGATGATAACTTTTACCGTACCGCGTGCAATCACGAACATGCTGTCGCCAGGATCGCCTGCCTTCATCAACACATCACCCGCTGCATACAATTTATCATCAACTATACTTATCACCTTATCGATCACAGAGGACTCAAGGCCCTGAAGCCAGGAAACTTCCTTTAGTAGTTCAATAGAGTCTGGCAGTTCTATGGAAGGTGGGGAATCCATTAGTCTCTTCATTCTCTCCTCCACGCTTTCCACCATTCTTTCCGCTTCATCTGCTTCAATGCGTCCATCAGATTTTAGCCTTTTAATCTCGCCTCTTTCCTTGTTGAGGACACTTCGAATAGCCTGTTTCGTTTCAATCGCCGCTGCAATCTCCGGATTAGCTTCTCGCATATTTTTCAGGAAGTTTAATCCACGCATTCTATTTTTATTAATCTCCCCTTGTAATTGAGTCACCATTTCCCCATGTGACGCACCATCATCCCCTCCCGCCAAGGACTCAACGAGTTTTACGACTTCCTCCTGAGCAACTACAAAACCCCGCGCAATGTCGTAGCTCATGGACATGTTGTTGGATAGCTCACCCTTAGCAAAATTTCCCAAAAGAGGTATTTCCTTAATCTTGTTCAAGAACTTTGGAGAGCTCCATAGCTTGTCCAAATAATCTCTTTCTGTAAGTGGGACCTTACCACCTTCATCCAGGAATTCGCTTACTCCATCAGCTAATCTGCGTACAGCAATAGCTCCTAAAAGGCCATCACCAAATTGATGCCAATAGCTGCTCTTTTCCTTTTCAAGGATTCTTCTTCGCGTCTCCGCCAAAGTGTCCATCTCAGCCCGCTCTTCATCAGAAATTTCTGGCGCAGATAAGTTTGGTAAATACGCACGCACTGCGTTCCAGTTGGCGCCACTCATGAATTTGTCTCCTTTGAGTAACTCTACAGTTTTTTCCGTTTCACGGGTCATCTGCTTAATTGCGGTGGCCATCATCGCCGCCTTTACCGCTGGAATCTTAGTCAACCCTAACCCGTTAACCAATAATTTTATCGTCGTAGCATTTATCAATAATGTTAGCGCCACTACTCCAGAAATCAGGAATAAAAACTGATTGATCACAATCACGGCTTGAGCCTCGGGTATTTCCAAGGCTGTAGCAATTTGAATTGGTTCTATACCAGCTACCATCAATGCCAGTGCCAATCCAATCGCTCCTCTAAGCGCTCCATACCACACCACAATAGCATCCTTCTTTGGTAAACCATACCCGGTTCGTTTCATGATTGGATAAAACATAAGAATGACCACAGCTCTAACGGCATGAATACCAACATAGATAATGAACAATAACAGATAGTCATTCGCAGTAGCATCAAACACAGCACGTTCTGCGATCACTACACCTACAATAATAAAGATGAGAACATTAGCGATAAATGCTGCCAGCTCCCAAAATTCATGTAAAAAGTGACCTACTTCCGGACTAATTCGTGTCTTACCTACACCGGCCATCACTAACCCGTACGAAACAAGCCCCAACACTCCTGAAACATGGAAAAAATCTTCCGCAGCGTAGAACACAAGGTAAGCTGCTGCAATGATCGCAGAAATTTCAACATAAAAATCATTAAATACTCTCTTCACCCAAGCAACAACGATATAGCCAATAACAATACCTAATAAAGTTCCACCTAAAGCGACATATAAGAACTCAATGAAGGGAGAACCAGACTCAGCATCTCCTCCCATTGCCACTATTGGTGCATAAAACACCATAAATATTACAATTGCTGTTCCATCATTCAAAAGAGACTCACCCTCTATTAGTGTTCCCAGCTTCTTACTGGCTCCCAGCTCCTTTAGCAACGCTACAACCGCAACAGGGTCTGTTGCGCTAACAACAGAACCAAACATTAGAGCATATGCCCAATTCCACCCAGAGAATCCAATACCCATCATTTCGGTCACTATAACAAGACCTGCTGTTAGCACCAGCGCCACAACAATTCCGGGAACAGCAAGGATTACTGCGTTGCCTAATGATTTTTTAAATACGTGTACATCCAAGGCAAATGCAGCTTCAAATATCAATATTGGCAAAAACACATATAAAATCAGGTGTGGATCAATGTTCCCGGCCCAATGAACCCCTATCTTAAAGCTCTCAAAGACACCGTCAAAAGCGCCTTTACCAGCCATTATACCCAGTCCAATCCCTATCAGCAACAAGAGCACAGTAAAAGGTAAAGGAATGTTCCTTAAAAAATGTCTGACCGCTGCGCCAATTATCAAGGCAATTATTATAAAGAGCAGTGGTTCTAATCCGCCATGTTCTCCACCACTGTGTTCTCCTTCGCCATGTTCTGCATGTGCCTCTTCTGCATCTTGTTGAACCTCCTCACCATGCTTCACAACGATTATTTCCTCTTTTGTTGGATGTTCAGCGTAAACAACAGTACTTGTTGTAAACAGAAATAATGATAGCAAGCCTGTAAAGGCAATAAATCTTTTACTCACCCTATTAATTGTCTTTAATCGGTCTTCGTGAATCTTCGATTTCATGATTGTAGGGGTTAAGGCCTTATTATTAGTACGTAGCAACTAGCTCTTTCAATTCTCTTAGGTGCTTCTTTTTTATTGGGTCCCGCAATTCTTTACAGGTCTTGGTATAGTACTTATGCTTCTCGAGAAATTTTACCTGCAGCTCATTCCATTTTTTCTCATCCATTTCAATTCCTCGTTCGGTTAGCTCTTTAAACAGCGTAATTCCGATAGGTTCAAATTTATCTGTACCCAGGTAATCCAAATCCGCGTCGCAGATAATCTTTTCCAGCTTGGTCTTTGCCGTTTGAGGCACTTTAGTTGTCATGATGATTTTGCAAATTATCTCAATCTGCTCATTGCTATACCCAAATCCGGGCAATGCTTCCTTCGCAATTTCACAGCCTGCTTCTTCGTGGCCTTCATAGGTACGCGTGAACCCTGAATCGTGAAACAGAGCGGCAATTTGGATTAATTCAAAATCCTCGCCTTTAATGTTCTCGCTGCCTGCGATAGAAACTGCCGACTCATACATATCCATTGTATGGTGCAGGCCATGGTAATGAAGTCCTTTGGGAAGCTCCTTTTTAAGCTTTTTTACAATAAAGTCCTTGATCCCGCTAATGGGTGTTTTATTCACGCTAATGACATTTTTTGTTTCTATTTCCTTGGTTTGCTCACCTACAAAATACATGTCTATTTCTCCTTTTCCCTTGGCATGGAATTTTCCTCTGTGTTCACAATCAAAATAACTCTTTACCAGGTCAAATGTAGCAGAAGATATATTTATTCTTCCAGGCTCTCCACCGCTTTCCATTCTAGCTGCTGTGTTAACCGTATCGCCCCATACATCATAAGTAAATTTTTTGGTACCCACAACACCTGCAACCAATCCGCCTGAGTGAATACCCACCCTCATTTGCCATTTTATTTTAGCTTTCTTTCCTCTTTTTTCGAGGAAATCCAGCATGGCTAATGCCGCTTGAATCGCAATCAACGCATGATTCTCATTTTCGGTAGGCAAGCCAGATACTGCCATATATGCATCGCCAATTGTTTTAATTTTTTCCACACCATAATCTCCCATCACTTGATCAAAACCCTTAAATATATCATTCAATTCGCTTACCAATTCTTCAGGCGTAATCTTAGCTGATTGTTCCGTAAAACCTTTAAAATCAGTAAAGAGCATGCTCACTTTCTTAAAGCTCTGTGCCGAGGTATAGCCTTTCGCTTTCAGCTCATTGGCAACAGAAACAGGAAGAATATTGTGCAGCAGACGTTCTGATTCTTCCATTTCTGCGACCAGATCTTTCGTCCTCTCCGCTACCTGAAGTTCCAACATCTCGTTCTGCTTCGCAATCAGTTTTTGCTTTTCCTGCTCCTGTCTCAGCGCTTCCCGCTGCAACCTCTGGTTCTCAATCGCACTCACTATGATATTAACCAGTAGCTTCAGGAAATTTAAATGTTTAATAATAGAGCTTACCCCTACTGCTTCTTCTGTAATATCACCTAGTATCAGATATGCTAAGGGCTTATCACCGTGATATACTGGAACAACCATATCGAAGTTCTTGAAAACTTCGTTTTCCAAAGAGTTTACCGATGTAATATCGGTATGCTGTAGCAAATCTCTTTCAACATCAAAGCGATCTATCTCCCTATCCGAAACATTGTAATCTAAAATGCAACGCCAGCGCTTGTATTTCGCAAAAAGTACAAGCTTTTCAATCTTAAGCTCGTCCTTTACAAAGTTTTCAAATTTCTCAAGGATATCCAGTGTGGATTCGTTGTAGTTTATAGCATTTGTTATCTCGAGCAAAATATTGAGCTCGCTATCTTTCATCGCCAACCTCTCCTTGAACCGTTTTATTTTACCCTTATATTTTTCTTTTACTTCGTCTGCCTCCATGATCAAATTCTGTGTGGATTTGGTTCAAATTAACTAAAACGGCAAAAAGAAACCAAATTTATTGCAATTAATAAATTAGATGTTACTTTTGAATCTCTTTACAGCATAATAATACAATATATGGCACCTGAGCAGGATTACGGAACAGGAAAATTGAAATTGTCTTTTTCAAAGACGATGGACATTGTGAAACCTTATGTATCCAATAGGTTCATGGAGCAAATTTCAGGCGTTTGGTTCATCATATTTTATTTAGTGGCTTTTCAGGTTTTCGTACTCAATCTACCGATTGTGTACTCCATGATGATATCTGTGGGAATCTTTATAGTTATAATTGGATTAATGTTCTTCATGGAGGGTCTCATGCTAGGGTTGATGCCATTCGGAGAAATTATTGGCAGTAAGTTGCCACGAAAGGCGAAGCTCCCGGCTATCCTGGGATTTTCATTTTTATTGGGAATCGGAGCCACCTTTGCTGAGCCGGCGATTGAGGTTCTAAAACAAGCCGGAAAGAGTGTTTCTCCAGATGGAGCACCATTGTTATACAGTCTGCTAAATGATTTCTCCGGGCAATTGGTTTTGTGTGTAGGTGTGGGCGTTGGTATCGCTGTAATGCTCGGTGTATTGCGCTTCCTTTACGGGTGGTCCCTAAAGACTTTTATAGTACCCCTAATCCTATTATTATCCGGATTTACCATATGGGCTCATATGAATGAAGTGCTCTACCCCATCATCGGACTAGCCTGGGACTGTGGAGCAGTAACGACTGGGCCTGTTACTGTACCGCTGGTACTCGCACTTGGAATAGGAGTTTGCCGGGTTGTGTCTTCAGGAGATTCTAGCAGCGCCGGTTTTGGCGTGGTTACACTCGCTTCACTCTTCCCAATTATTGCAGTGCTCTGTTTAGGAACTTATCACTACAGCGTTGCTGACTACTATGGTGCGGAGAATTACGTGGGAGCCAAAGTGGGACAAAAGGTTGTAGTTGTTGATGAGGAAGAAGAGGTAATTGAAGATGTGAATTTTTCACACGAGGAGTTTGAAAAATTTGAAAAATCAGGTGAGCTTGGCAGCGATTATGAAGTAACTTTTTCAAGCGAGCATTCCGTTTATGAGGATGGCAAGATCGTCTTGTCAAATCCTTCTGTTGTTTACAGTAAGAAACGAGTTCAGAGTGTAACGACCAATGATATTGAGTCATGGAACCCAGAGGGCAATATTATTGAACAACTGAAGTCAGCTGCAATGGCCGCCTTATTGGCAATCATTCCGCTTTGCCTGTTTCTTTTTATAACACTTAAACTACTGCGTGAAAAAGTTTCTCATGCAGATGAAATATCTGCGGGTATTGCATTTGCCGTTATTGGTATGGCCTTATTCGGACTGGGAATTGTTCTGGGATTAACACCATTGGGAGAGCAACTGGGAGGTAATGTTCCATCGGCATTCTCGAGTATTGTCCCCTGGGGATTAACAGGGTATTCAGGTCCATTATTCGATGAGCCATTGCTGGGAAAGATGCTTGCTATTGGTTTTGCCTTCTTCCTTGGTTACGGTGCTACGCTTGCTGAACCTGCACTTAACGCACTGGGAGCTACGGTAGAAAAGATAACAGTTGGAGCATTTAAAAAGTCGCTGCTTATGCAGACAGTTGCATTAGGAGTAGCCGTAGGAATTGGTACGGGTATTTTGAAAATAGCTTTTAATATTCCGTTGACCTATTTACTTATTCCACCATATCTAATGTTGATCGTGCTTACACTGATCTCCTCTGAACAATTTGTGAATTTTGGATGGGACAGCGCCGGTGTGACTACCGGGCCAATAACGGTTCCATTGGTACTGGCAATGGGCTTGGGTGTTGGGGCGAGCATCCCAGGTGTGACGGACGGATTTGGCGTGTTGGCATTGGCTTCGGTAGGACCGATAATATCAGTATTAACTGTGGGACTAATCGTTTCAAAGAACGGCGGCGGAGAAGAACCTCCCAAGCCTGAAGAAGAATAGACTACACACTATGGGTGAACTCAATTATCAGAAAAATTACTCTTTGGTAACGGCCATATTACCGAGGCTAACGGCCAGGGATATTGTAGAAAAAGCCATTTCTACTTATCCCGATACAGCTGTTATGCTCAGCTCGCGGGGATCATTGGTTAAAGATGGCTTTCTTCAAAGACTCATACCTGCGGTAAATCCAGAGCAAACTGTTGTAGAGATGCTTGTGGATGAATCCTCTGTAAACAAACTAATGAATGGTATTACCATAGCAGGTCGGCTTCACCACACTGGAAGTGGTGCTGTATTTAGCATCAAATGTGACAATGCATTGTTTCTTGGAAATCAAAAAGGGGAAGTGACAACAAACAACCTGGAAACTTCTGACAAAATAGATTACAAAGAAGACATGACTGGTATTTTCTGCATTTCGCAAAAGGACAAATCAGACCCCATTGCAAAGGCTGCCATGCGTGAAGGATCTCCGGGACCTACCGTTGTTTTTGGGCAGGGAAGAGGTATACGAGAGCGAATGGGTTTATTGAGAATCGCCATCAGTCCGGAGAAGGAATTGATTAGGGTGGTGGTAGACAGCTATGATACTGAGCCAGTTTTTAATGCCATGGTTGATGAAGGAAAGCTGGATACTCCGGGAATGGGATTTATCTACTCCATGCCAGTGGAAAAAGCATTGGTGAACATTGCAAGTGTTGTGAACAATGATAGCAATCTGGCTTCCAACCACCAAATTGTTAAAGCCATTGATGAAATAAAAGGCGGGGCTGGCTGGAGAGCTCAGAGTGTTGGCGATGGCAACGATCCCCCATCAGACCGTAAATTTTTAACTCACCTTACAAGACTAACCTGTGTTACGGAGCGGGGCAATGGAGACAATATGGTAGATGCAGCTATGGCAGCTGGCGCTCCTGGAGCGAGTATTGCCTACGGAACTAAATTAGGTGAAGAAGAAAGCGTAGGTGGTATTTCTTTGAGCAAGGAGATGGAAGTTATTGAAATGACGCTGGCACCTAAGATTGTTGACGATATCGTTAGCAAAATGGTGGAAGCCGCATCAGCTGATGGAAATACAGATGTGTATTTCTACTTCCAGCCAGTACCAAAGGCGCTTACCTATTTAGGGTAACTTTTCCTTCAAATACTTCCCAGTATAGGATTCCTTTACTTTTACGAGGTTTTCCGGTGTGCCTGCAAATAAGACGAAACCTCCCTTGTCACCGCCTTCAGGACCGAGATCTATGATCCAATCAGCATTTTTGATGATCTCCATGTTGTGTTCAATGATAACAATAGAGTGGCCCCGATCTATCAAGGCATTGAATGCGTCCAGCAATTTGCTAATATCGTGAAAGTGCAATCCGGTGGTAGGCTCATCAAATATAAAGAGTGTGTGCTCAGACGTATTGGCATCCGTTCTCTTCTTTCCCAAATAAGTAGCCAATTTTACCCGCTGAGCCTCACCCCCACTCAAGGTGCTGGATGGTTGTCCCAATTTCACATAGCCCATTCCAACATCCATCAATGGCTTGAGCTTTCTCAGCAAGCTGGATTCAACAGTTCCCTCCCTCTTTGCAAAGAACACCATAGCCTCATCCACCGTTAGATCCAACACATCACAAATATTCTTGCCCTCGTAAGTTACATCCAAGATCTCCTGCTTGAATCGTTTTCCTTTGCAGCTATCGCAAACCAACTGCACATCCGCCATGAACTGCATTTCTATTGAGATCTTTCCCTCTCCTTCGCACTCATCACAGCGGCCACCCGCTACGTTAAAAGAAAAGTAGGATGGCTTGTAGCCCATCTGTTTGGCAAGTGGCTGGTCTGAATACAAATTCCTTATTTCATCGTAAGCTTTAACGTAGGTAACCGGATTGGATCTGGAAGATTTCCCAATGGGATTTTGATCTACAAATTCCACCTGGGTAATCTTTTCTATATCACCACCAATTTTTTCGTGGTATCCGGTTTTTTGTCCGTAACCACCCAATATCTTGGTGAGCCCTGGAAATAAGATATTGCGAATTAGAGAGGACTTTCCCGAGCCGCTAACACCTGTGACCACAGTCATCACACCCAGCGGAATTTTTACATCAATCCGCTTGAGGTTGTTCTCACTCGCTTTAGATATTTCCACAAATTTGGACCATTTTCTACGCTTGGATGGAACCGGAATTTCCAGATCTCCTTGCAGATATTTCACCGTGAGACTGCCGTTTTTCTTTGCCGTTTTGAAATTACCCTGAAATATTACTTCACCGCCTTCAGAACCAGCAAATGGCCCCAAATCAATAATCTGGTCAGCCTGTATCATAATCTCCTCATCATGCTCAACTACGATAACGGAATTGCCAAGATCCTTCAATTTTTGAAGTACACCAATAAGCATTTGGGTGTCTCTTGGGTGCAGTCCGATGCTGGGCTCGTCCAATATATACATGGATCCAACCAATGTGCTTCCCAAGGAGGTTGCGAGATTGATTCGCTGCGATTCACCGCCAGAAAGTGTGTTGGACAATCGGTTGATGGTGAGATAACCCAATCCTACGTCACATAATACTTGTAACCTGGCAAGGACCTCTTTCAATAATCGGGATGCGATGGTTTTGTCATGCTCATTCAATCTTAGCTTACTGAAGAACTCCAAGGCCATGCTCGCAGGCATCAGAACAACTTCCAGGATTGACTTGCCTCCTACTTTAACATAAGAAGCATCTTTCCTCAATCTTGTGCCATCACATTCCGGGCATATGGTCTTTCCACGGAAGCGTGAGAGCATCACCCTATATTGAATCTTATAGCTCTTCTTCTCGACGTACTTAAAGAACACATTTAAGCCTTTGAAGTACGCATTGCCCGTCCATAAAATCTTTTTCTCTGAATCTGTCAATTCAAAGAATGGCCGGTGTATCGGAAAATCAAATTGTGCTGCGTTCATCAGAAGCTTCTCTTTCCATTTTCCCATTTTTTCCCCTCTCCAGCAAACTATTGCATCTTCATAAACGGACAAGGCTTTGTTGGGAATCACCAAATCCTCATCAATGCCAATAATGCTTCCAAAACCCTCACAGGATTTACACGCACCGTATGGATTGTTAAAGCTGAAAAAATGAACTGAAGGCTTTTCGAATTCCATTCCATCAAGTTCAAACTTATTCGAAAAGGACTTGATCTCTTTCTCCTTTCTTTTAGCATCCAATATCTGCACATACACTTGTCCTTCACCCTCATAGAATGCTGTCTGTACCGAATCTGATATGCGACCTTGATTCTCCAGGTCGTCCTCATCAACCACAATCCGGTCTATCACCACATGTATATCGGTTGCAGCAGATTTCTTGTGAGATTTGTCTTCCAAAACATGATTAATTTTTACCAAATCTTCATCCAACATTATTCGGGAATAACCTTGCTGAGCAAGGGTTTTTAATTGTCCTGACAAGCTCTTCTCCTGACCTGGAGAAACAGGAGCAAGTAAAATTACCAGTGTGCCTTTCACAAATGAATTAATATAGTCCACCACGTGGGTAACCGTATGCCGCTTTACTGGCTTACCCGAAATAGGCGAAATCGTCTCCCCTACCCGTGCATAAAGTAGTTTTAGATAGTCATATATTTCCGTTGAGGTACCCACTGTTGACCTGGGATTCTTGGTTACGACCTTTTGTTCGATGGCGATCGCTGGTGATATACCCTCTATTTTGTCCACTTCAGGTTTGTCGAGCCTTCCCAGAAACTGACGCGCATAAGAAGAAAGGCTCTCTACGTACCTCCGCTGCCCTTCAGCATACAAGGTGTCAAACGCAAGTGAGGATTTACCAGATCCAGATAAGCCAGTAATGGTTATCAGTTGATTTCTAGGAATATTGAGAGAGATGTTCTTGAGATTATTTACCCTCGCTCCTTTTATAATGATGAAATCCTGTGGATCTACATTGGCAGGTTTCCTTTTGGGTGCGATATCTATCTGGGTTTTGGCCATAAACGGGCTGCAAAATTACCAATAATACTCGCTTTAATTAAAGAGAAGGAGGTTTCTTTTTTCAGAAGCTCGTTTTGCATAAATCTAAAGAGGATCAATCAGCGTATATATTTCATAAAAATTGTTAAAAACAGATCTGGACATTGCCCAATCTCAAAATATTTTGTACGTTTGTTACAGAAACGTGCTGTTTACTGTAACTTTTTCTAAAGTATACGCGTTAATAGTACTAATTAAACAAGCGAAGACTAACCTTAAATCTACATTGCCTATAGCTTAACATCTACGCATAACTATTCTTAAAGTTATCTGACTCACACTACGTGGTGATGATAGCGATGTTTAACTTAAAAACAGGAATTATGCGTGTACCATTGTTAAGTGACCAAGAACTCATCTCCGGCTACATCGGAGGACAAGAAGGCAACTTAGAGCTTCTAATAAATCGTCACAGAGCCAAAATTTTCACACACATCGTGCTGATTGTAAAAGATCGTGCGTTGGCTGAAGATATCTTTCAAGATACTTTCATTAAAGTGATTAATACGTTGAGACAGGGCAAATACCGTGAGGAAGGCAAATTTCTTCCCTGGGTAATAAGAATTGCTCACAATCTTGCGGTAGACCACTTTAGAAAGATCAATCGAATGCCAACTACAAGTGGGGGCGAAAATTTTGACATTTTTGATATCATCAAAGACACCGATGACAGTATTGAAGATATTGTTGTTCAGGATGAAATCCACACTGATTTGAGACAGCTTGTTGAAATGCTTCCTGAGAAACAGAAAGAAGTGTTGATTATGCGCCACTACTGTAACATGAGCTTCAAGGAGATCTCTGAAGAGACCAATGTAAGCATCAACACTGCTTTGGGCAGAATGCGATATGCATTGATCAATCTTCGGGCTTTGATAGAGGAAAAGGAAGTTACCCTTACAAACTACTAAGAAACATAGTAGAAGGAATATTGTTAGGGAATGTGAACCCCATTTCAGGGTTTGGTTACACGCTTTTTCCCAATATCTCTAAATTTTAACATCTCTTAACAATATTCCATTCTGTTGTCCGTTAAAGGGGTGTATTAACTAATCTCACTATATGGATAACACATTTACTCTCAAAGACTACTTACGGATTAAACTTGACGAAGAAGAGCTTTTCGGTAGCAACGAGGATACGCTCTGTCAAGCCCCAGTTCACGAACCTTCACAACAAACGATCAGCAATATTTTGAATTATTCAAAAGCGCTGAGTGTAAGAAAATCGAAATATACCGAGTTTATTACATCGGTGTTGAACTAGGCTAAGGACTTTCGTCCTACCACACTACAGATCGGGCAATCGCCGGGCTTATGGCCTCGTGCAGGACAGTGTTCCCGCCCAAAATAAATGATCTGCAGGTGCAGCTTGTTCCATTTATCTTCTGGAAACAGCTTTTTACAATCGCGTTCAGTTTGAACTACGTTTTTACCATTGGTTAATCCCCAGCGGTAAATGAGTCTGTGAATATGGGTATCAACCGGAAAAGCGGGCCAACCAAATGCCTGACTCATCACCACGGATGCTGTCTTGTGTCCTACTCCAGGAAATGCTTCTAATTCTTCAAATGATTCTGGCACCTTTCCGCTGTGCTTGTCTAGAATAATATTGGAAAGCCCTGAAATGCCTTTTGACTTTGCTTTTGAAAGTCCACATGGACGAATGATCTCCTCAATTTCTTCAACAGGGAGCTTTGCCATTTCGTAAACATCTTTGACCCGGCCAAAGAGAATGGGTGTGATCTCATTTACACGCTTGTCCGTGCATTGTGCTGACAAGACTACCGCAACGAGCAAGGTGAATGAATCGCTATGCTGCAGAGGAATGGGAACTGTTGGATACAGCTCCTCTAACTTTTGCAGAACAAAATCAGCCTTCTCTGCTTTGGTCATGAGCTCTTTTACCCAATATTAAAATCTTCAAAATTTTGTAGCTCCCCGTACCACCTCATTACACCTCTTACCTGGGATTGCCCTGAACCTCGGTGGCACCACTCGACCAGCTTATTCAAGCTCTTCTGATGACCCTCTGCCTCAATATAAACAGTTCCATCAGGATCGTTTCTTGCAAATCCTTTGATTTCCAGCTTATCTGCCTCCTTTCTGCAGCTATCACGAAACCAAACACCTTGTACTGAACCCACTACTCTTATATTTAAATGTTTCATTTCTGCTAGTGGTTTGCTTTGCAAATATATTTCTAAACTATGAAAATATGTTTAATAACCACAACAGGCAAAAATAATTAAGAGATTAAAATGTCGATCCGTGCAAGCAACCTGTAAGAGACTGAAGAAGAAGAACTAGGTAGTAGTCATCTCTTGTCCCCTGCCCCCCTGTCCCCTGTCCGCGCTCACGCCAATTACTTCATATCCCTTTTCCCTCAG
>DTRI01000151.1 GCA_012966015.1 Flavobacteriales bacterium
CTGGGAGTTTGGATAGCATAATTGAAAGTTGCTTTTCTGTTTTTTAATGGTGATAAAAGTTTTTCCACAAAATCACCATTAAAGTTGGAGCGGATCCTGGAATAATTCAATCGCACTGCAATCACATGGTTGGCTTCTTCATAGGAAGAAATCTTATAAATAGTGGATTGTACCGTTCCATCAGACCCGCTGGTTTTTTCTTCCTCCAGTTCTCCTTGTCCTGCTTCATAATTGAAAACCACAGGAATATTGGAAACAGGAATCTGATCCCCCCCTTTCAGCAGATAAACCTTCGCTACAAGAGGCTCGGTCAAACCTTTCTGGGTCTTCACGATTTGGTGGTCCCCTGAAACCTTGGCCAAATTTAAATTGTGAACAATGTCCTTAATCCTGGATTCAAATTCACCAGCACTTGTGTTTTGAGTTTTGGAATTCTTTCGGGAACGGGTGATTACGTACAGGGCACTTTTTAATGGCGACAGTGTCGGGGCTTTCTGGTATCCCGACAAATAATGAGAAAGAGCGGACTTCACATCAACCTTGTTTTCGGCTTCTACTCCCTCGTTCAAATTTCGCTGCAGAACGGCTTCAATTGTACTGATCCTGTCCTGGATGCTGGACGCGGCCAGACTCCGCTCTACAATTGCAAGGGAGTAGTAGACACCTTTGTCCTGATCCAACCACCCATCCTTGATTTCTACTCCTTCAACAACAGTGTCAACTTCCGTTTCGATGACTGATTCAATATATGTCTGCTCTGTTGTGGCAACATCCACCATTGTGGAGCGGATCTTCACCTTCAGGTTTTTAGCTAGGTTAGACCGAGCCGATTCACGAGCGGAGACCGCATTCGTATCAGAAATTCCAACCCCGATAAGATACCGAGCCTGAGGGAAGCGGGGATGCCCCTTGCCCAGGACCCAATCTGGCGGTGGAGAGGAAGGAGGTTTTACTTCTTCCGGGGTGGGTTCTCCTAGCCCCCATCCCTTCAATCCTCCAGCACAACCGGAAACCATGATTAAAATCAATGAAGTGATAAGAACAACTCTTGATTGCATAACCAACACATCCTAGCTGAAGGTAATCTTGGAGATTATCGGATCGTTAAAAACCTTTTAAAGCAACACCCGCTATTGTCACTCAAATTAATTTAGCGAGCAAATCATATTATAATGATGAAGATATTGCCTTCCAATGGCACATAATTATGTTTTATAATCCATTTGTCCTTATAAAAGATATATTTACGATTTGGTTCGTTATTAATATAGGTGATTGAAAAACAATACGAACTAATTTTTGGGTTGCGCGTAAGTGCTACCACCCAAATTTGTTGAATCGGACGCATATACTTATAGAATAAAACGTTATCTTTTTAGGCAATTCTTTTAGGGGGGAGAATAAAATGATACATGGGAATAGATTCTCAATAAATTTTGGATTAGTAGTATTTATCTTTATGCTCGGTGCTTGCTCAAGTACTCCAGAATCAACGAGAACAACAATCTCAGAATATGATCCTCCGAAATGGGTCATGAAAGGTGGCGGTGCATTCAAAGATTCAAACGGCAGGGCTTTTTATGGTGTAGGCTCCGCATCAGGTATAAAGAATTTCTCTTTGCAAAGGACAGCCACCGATGATCGAGCGAGAAATGACCTGGCAAAGGTCTTTGAGTTTTATACCAAGTCTTTGACCAAGGATTATATGGCCAGCACCACAGCGGGTGATTTTAGCAAGACCTCGGAAGAGCAGAATATTGAAGTCGCTATTAAAACAGTAACCTCTGCAACTCTCACCGGCGTTTTGATTATTGATCATTGGGAGCACCCCGGAAGAAATGAAATGTTCTCCCTAGCACGGCTGGACCTTGAGTCATTTAAAAAGAATTTGGATAAACACAAGGAACTTTCTCAGGCAGTAAGAAAAGCAATTAAGGAAAGAGCGGACAAGCTCCACGAAGAATTGGAACAGGAGGTCCTTAAGAAAGAGGGTAAATCCTAATGAGATTCTGGGTTCCACTGATTGCTCTCAGCCTGAGTTTCAGCAGTCCTACCTCAGCCCAGAACTTTGACCCTAAAACAATCTACCAGAAAACTTCCAAGGCAGTGGTACTGATAGCCGCCTTTGAACGTGGCGGTGAGGATGCTAGCTCCGGAACCGGTTCCATCATTCAAGAAGATGGACTTGTTCTCACCAACGCCCATGTCATTTTCAATCCGGATAGAAACACAACTTTTAGCGAAATCCTAATTTTTTTAAAACCTGACAGGGTAACCGGCAACCTGAAAAACGACACCTCCCGAAAATTCAGGGCTAGCCTGGTTAGGTATTCAAATCTACTGGATTTGGCCCTGCTAAGAATTCACAAAACCCAATCCGAAAACAATCTTCCTTTTCTTGAACTTTCAAACTTGCTAGAAACTTCCATTGGCGATCCTGTCCTTGCCATAGGACATCCTGAGCAGGGAGGTCTGTGGACGTTAACAACAGGAACAATCAGCAGCTTGATAGAAAACTTTGGGAACATTCAAGGCAAAGATGTATTTCAGACAGAGACCAGCATCAACAGAGGCAATTCCGGCGGCCCCTTGATTGACCGGTATGGTGATATTGTAGGGATCAATTCAATGATCGCCCGAAAAGGAGAGGATGATGTAACCATCACGGACATCAATTTTTCAATCAAATCAACGGTTGCTGTTAAATGGATGAACTCGGTCGGCCACGCTTTTAATTACGCCACCCCAAAAACAACTCCTAACAGTGAGACTGACTCTATTACGGATAATGTGGGTATCGTTCCAGTCCCCAAACAAAACAAAGTACAACCCAAGAAGCAACCTGCCCCGAAACAAGACAGTTTAAAACCCAAGGAGAAGAACAAGCCCAAGGCTCACATGGAACCGGAAATATTGACAGAACGCCGTCCATATAAAACACAGGATTTGTTTCAGCAGGTTGAAGACGAAATGGAAGACATGATGGAAGAAATGAAAGGTAGGATCCGAAGCCGTTAAACATTTAAAGTAAAAGATTTTTAAAGAGACAAACCTTATGCCGTCACTCCTAAAATATATTTTAGTCTGCCCGGTCTTATTAATATCGCTCCCTGTCTCGGCCGATCAAATCAAGTTATACCTCGATAATACCCGCACCAAACACGTCATGGTTGAACAACAGGACTGTTCCGTCCACAAATCGGAAGATGGCCGCATTACTCTTGGTTTTAAGATCGGAAACTTTCTTTTCGGGATAGGTCCGGAAATAAGTTTTGGCAAAAAAACCGGTATCGACTGGGACCATACGGTACAAGGGTTGATTGCCCGCTATCAGGAGCTTTGCGCCCGTTTCAATACCGGAAGTATAACCAAACAGGAATATGAAGAACGGTTGGCAAAAATAGAAACCGTTGAAAAAGAAGCGTATGAATTGTACCAGGAATTTCTTAGAAAAAAAGCGAGACGTAAACAGGATGCGTTTGATGAACTGGACCGAGAAACACGTAGCACGAAAGCAATTAAAAAAGCTTATGACCGGATCAATAGAAAAATCAGTGCCTCCTCTTTAGGCGAATAGTGTCTAAAAGTTTTCAAGCAGAGGAACTCATGTCTGGTAACGTAAAGAACAACGGGCGTTTTCTTTTAGTACTCTTCCTCATTGCTCTCTATT
>DTRI01000152.1 GCA_012966015.1 Flavobacteriales bacterium
GACGGAAGGGCCAGGAGGCGCTGTACACGTATATCCAGCAGCATGGGACAAAGAATAAAGCGGACGGAACAGAAATAATTCTAAATGGTCAGATAAACACTCTTTCCAATCAGGGCATTTTCCTATTTAAGTATGTGAATGATTCCCTGAAATACTGGTCGGATAACTCTGTGCCTTTAAACGCTTCGTTTTACAATTCGGGCCTCAGGCCTGGCCTGAACAGACTAGATAACGGCTGGTACTACGCCATCCTTGAAAACAAGGGTAGCTCAACTTATCTCAGCTTAATACTTCTAAAGAATGCGTATAAAATTGACAACAATTATCTCAACAATTCATTTCATTCTGATTTCAATATCCCCGACCATGTAGGAATTGAAAGCGTGGGCAAATCAGGTTCAGTAGAAGTACAGGCTATCCATGCAAAACCTGCTTTCCATTTGTCTGTCAGCAGAACAACTGCTTCGACGGAGGATGTAGGTATTGGCTGGTTGGCGAGCTTGGCACTACTTATTGTTGGTATTACCCTTCTCTTTTCACTTCTTAAAAGGGGGATGAACCAAATAGAACAACAATTAGGATGGTTAACATCGATAGCATTATTTCTTATGACCCTATTCGGCCTTCGATATTTGTCCATTATATATGCATTTCCACAGTCGTTTTACTCACTTGAATTATTCAGTCCTGCCCAATATGCAACTTCAGGCTTGATGTCCTCTCTGGGCGATTACTTTCTCAATTCACTAATTACTTTTTATGCAATGCTCGTCATTTCAAAAAAGGCCAAAGACAAGTTTATAAATCCCGACAGGGTACGCCATATAGATTCTACCGGCTTCCGCTATAAAAACGTAATAATTGGAACTGCCTTTGTTATTGTCTGTTTGGCCCTATTGCATTTCTACGATTATCTATTTGAAGGCCTGGTCCTGCACTCCAATATTTCTTTCAACATTAATAATTTCTTTGACCTGACCGTTTATAGTTTTTTCGCATTTACTTCTATAGGGCTATTTCTGTTTTCCTTATATCTATTTTTTGATTTTATTGCCCACTTTTTCCTTGCGCACACTGCGACCCAGCAAATCATCTCTCTGTCCGGAGGTGGACTAATCTATATTGTCATTGCACTTTTATTGGGCTTGCAGTTAGCATGGGCAGTCATATTACCTTTGTTAGTTCTTGTTTTGCTGTTATGGAGCCTGAGATTCAATTACGTGGCTTCTGCTGACCTGCCATCAGGAGGCTATCCTCTAACAACAATTTTGGTTATCCTGATAGTGTCTTCTATCTACGTTTCACAATTAACATTTTTAAATTCAGAGATCAAGGAAAGGGCACAGCGAGAGCTGCTGGCTGATAAGCTCTCTGTGGAAAAGGATCAAATAGCCGAGTATTTCTTTGGCGAGGTTGCGAAGAAAATAAAATCGGACACGGTGCTCAAAAGAATGATTCTGGCGGATTCGCTTGTGCCTGAGCAGATGGTAACAAGATTAAAAGCGGTGCACCTCACTGACTTTTGGCGAAAATATGATCTGCAGCTAACAGTGTGTAATGAATTCGATTCCTTGCTCATAGAAACTGAAAGCACAGCATGGAGTTGCGTAGCGTTTTTTGCAGCTCAAATAGAAAAATTTGGCCAGCCAACAGATGCGGGTGAATTGTACTTTATGGATAACAATAATGGCAGAATCAGTTATCTGGCAAAAATAGACTTTGGCAACACATCGCTTTATGTGGAGCTAGACTCAAAATTGATTCCAGAGGAGCTGGGATTTCCTGATTTATTGCTGGATTTCGAGGAAGCTGATCAGGTGAGAGCCGGTTTAAAAAAGTATTCCTATGCGAGGTATCTAGATGGTCTGCTGGTTGATCAATCCGGAGAATTTAAATACAATACATCGTTGATTTTTTCTTCAGCTACATCTCCCGTTGAGTACCTCACCTACAAAGGCTATCATCACCTCATCCGGAATGTCGATACTCGTTCCACAATCGTACTTAGCAAGCCCAGCAATACCCTGTTAGACGGGCTGGTTAGGTTTTCTTATCTCTTCGCGTTCTCCTGTTTAGGCGGCTTACTGTTATATGCCTTCCGCAATAGGCGAATGCGCTTCCTATTCACAGAGATGAATTTTCAACAGAGAATTCAATATTCTATGATACTCATCCTGTTGGTGTCGCTTGTACCCATCGGGCTGGGGACAAAATATTATATGGAAAATCAGTACAACACGAAAAACCAGGAGAATATAAAGGAGAAAATTCAGTCTGTCCTTATAGAAGTAGAGCACAAACTTGCTGATGAAAGCGTTATAGATAAAACACTGGAAGATTACCTCTCATTCCTCTTAACGAAGTTCTCCATCGTTTTCTTTACCGACATAAATTTATTTGACCTCAATGGAAATTTATTGGCTACATCCAGACCCGAGATTTTTAGCCAGGGTTTGATTGGAACCAAGATGAACGTCACCGCTTTCACTGAAATGGCTGGAAACAAGCAGACGGAATTTGTGCACAAGGAAAAAGTTGGAAATCTTGAATTTCTGTCCGCATATGTTCCATTCAGAAACAAAGACAATGAAATACTTGCATTTTTAAATCTGCCCTATTTCGCCAAGGAAAATACTCTACAGAAGGAAATATCCAATTTCCTGGTAGCGCTGATTAATTTCTACGTCATGCTCATAATCGCTGCAGTGTTCATTGCGCTTTTTCTGTCTAACAATATCACACAACCCCTGAGATTAATTCAACAGAGATTGTCGACGATAAGAGTGGGCCAGCGAAATGAACAAATTGATTGGAAGGGTAAGGACGAAATCAGTGCGCTTGTACAGGAGTACAATAGGATGGTAGAAGAATTATCTAGAAGTGCAGAGCTCCTGGCCAAGTCTGAAAGAGAATCAGCATGGAGAGAGATGGCCAAGCAAGTGGCCCATGAAATAAAAAATCCATTGACGCCAATGAAGCTTAGCGTACAGCATCTGGAGCGGGCCTGGAAGGACAAGGCACCTGACTGGGATAAAAGGTTGAAAAAGTTTTCCAAAACTATCATTCAACAAATTGACTCACTCTCGACTATTGCAACAGAATTTTCCGATTTCGCAGCAATGCCTAAAGCCAATATTGAAACCATTGACCTTGTTCAAATAGTCAATGACGTGATAGAATTGTACAACGACAAGGAACACGCACAGATAACTCAGAAAACACCCGAGCCAATAAGTGATAAAGAAGCAGTTATCAGGGCCGATCGCGAACAAATAATTCGTGTTCTTAACAACCTGATCATAAACGCAATACAGGCAACCGCTTCCGATGGGGTGATTACTGTTGAGGTTGAGATAGTGGGCGACACCTGTGTTGTAAGCATTCAAGACAATGGAACAGGCATCCCCAACAGTGAAAAAGACAAGATCTTTACACCCAGCTTTACCACCAAGACAAGCGGAAAAGGATTGGGGCTTGCCATTGTCAAAAGTATCGTGGAAAACTCCAATGGCAAGGTTTGGTTTGAATCAGAAGAGGGGAAAGGATCTACCTTTTATTTTGCCATGCCCAGGTCTTAATAACTACACGGTGCATTACCTCAGAGGTTGGTAGATTAATCTTAACTTTGCCTGATATTCATTTATGATGCAAAGACCCATAAGAGTTCTCATTGCGAAGGTTGGACTTGACGGACATGATCGAGGAGCAAAAGTGATCGCCTCGTTTCTTAGAGACGCCGGGATGGAGGTAATTTATACCGGTCTGCGACAAACGGCCGAGAAGGTGGTAAATGCAGCACTGCAAGAAGATGTAGATGTAATAGGAATCAGCATCTTATCAGGAGCTCACATGACGGTCTTTCCTAAGATTCTTGAATTGATGAAAGGAAAAGGACTTAACGACGTTCTGTTAACGGGTGGCGGAATTATTCCAGAAGAGCACGTCAACGTTTTAACTGAAAAGGGGGTGGGTCTCTTATTCGCCCCTGGAACCGATACCGGTGAAATAGTAGATTATATTACGAAATGGGTAAAAGAGAACCGAAGTTTTTAACCCTCGGCCAATGAAGCAAGTCGTTTCCTTAGTACTTCTTTGCCTGATAACCCTGCCAGGTCTTGGCCAAATCAAATTGTTTAAGAACAACGGCATTCAACGTAAAGGAGAGCTTTATATACATTGGGGTTACAACAGGTCTGCTTACACCAAGAGCAACATTGAGTTAAAGGGTGACGGATATGACTTTGAGCTGAGAGGAGTGAAAGCCTCCGACAGACAATCCCCTGCTGATCTGGAGGTGTATTTAGGTCCTACATCTTTTACAATTCCACAGTACGATTTTTCTATTGGCTACTTTATTCAAAAAGGCCTTTGCGTCTCATTGAACATAGATCACATGAAATATGTGGTCAATCAGAATCAGGTTGTAAAGATGTCTGGATATGTTCAGGAGAGCAATACCACACATGATGGCATTTATGATAACCAGGATAAAATGATAACTGGTGATTTCCTGACATTTGAACATACTGATGGTCTGAATTACGTAAATGTTGTATTGGATAGATACGTTCAGCTCTTTTCGTCTCAATCCAATAAGCTGAGCTGCTCTGTGCTAGGCGGTTTGGGAGCGGGCATTTTGTACCCTAGGTCTAATGTGCGATTATTTGAAGAGGGTGCCGATGAATATCAGCTGGCAGGATATGGATTTGCGGGTGACGTTGGCCTGGATTTTAAATTCTTTAAATGGGTAATTCTGCAGGGGCAGGTAAAAGGTGGTTACATCAACATGCCAGCTATTACCACGCACGGGCCGTCCAAATCAAACAGAGCGAAGCAAAGTTTTTGGTTTTTTCAGGGAATGGTATTGATCGGGCTGAACATACCATTTTCTGATTTTTGCTCAAAAACTTCAACTACTGAAACAACCCAATAAAACTCACTATGAACTATAAGAACATTCTAACTCAATCAGAGGCTGAGATATTGATCATTACCATTAATCGTGAGGAGAAACTCAACGCTTTAAATAAAGAAACGCTTGCTGAGATCAAGACCGCTTTTGAAGCCGCTTTTTCAGATGAGCAGGTAAAGGGGATCATATTAACTGGCTCTGGAGGAAAGGCATTTGTTGCTGGTGCCGATATCTCGGAATTTCAAAATATATCTGTGGAGGAAGGAAAGGCTTTTGCAAGAAACGGACAGGATATTTTCAGTATGATAGAAAAAGGGCCCAAGCCTGTGGTTGCCGCGGTTAATGGGTTTGCTCTGGGTGGAGGCTGTGAACTTGCCATGGCTTGTCACCTTCGGGTCGCCTCAGACAATGCGAAGTTCGGTCAACCAGAAGTCAATCTCGGACTTATTCCTGGATACGGAGGGACACAGAGGTTGGTTCAGCTGGTCGGTAAGGGAAAGGCGATGGAATTATTAATGACTGCTGATATGATCAATGCTCAACAAGCGCTGGAATTGGGGCTGGTCAATTATGTCACCTCCCTCGACGGGCTCATTGAAAAGGCCAAAGAGCTGCTTTATATCATTTCGACAAAATCTCCAGTTGCCATAAAAGAGATTATACGTTGTGTAGATGCTTACTACACTGAAGGCGAGGACGGCTTTGATACAGAAATTAATCAATTTGGCAACTGTTTTGATACAGAAGATTTCAGGGAAGGAACTTCAGCATTTCTGGAAAAACGAAAAGCGAACTTTACCGGCAAATAATCAGACTCGTTACCATTGAAAAACCTCCAAAAACTAGCTGGCCAGACTGCAATCTACGGACTGAGTAGCGTAATTGGCCGAGTTCTTAATTACCTGCTGGTCCCCTTATACACCCGGGTTTTTTCGACCGAGCAATATGGGGTGGTTACGGAAATGTACGCCTATGTTGCCTTTCTTATAATCATTCTCACTTACGGCATGGAAACAGCATTCTTTCGCTTTTCCTCTCAGTCCGAAGAAAAGAGCAAGGTCTATTCTACTACCTTAATTTCGATTGTGTGCACCTCCTTCATATTCATGCTTTTCGCTGCCGTTTTCTCACAGCCTGTGGCAGATTGGCTCAGATATCCAAATCACAGTGAATATGTTACCTGGTTTGCAATAATAGTGGGCCTGGATGCTCTTTCATCCATTCCTCTTGCCAGGTTGAGAGAGCAAAACCGCGCCACTACTTTTGCCACCGTAAACCTCGTTAATATTGCCGTTAACATTGGATTGAATCTGTTCTTTTTGGTGTATTGCAAGAACATTTTTGACGGCGGTCAATCAAATTGGATGGTCGACACTTTTTACAATCCAGAAATTGGGGTAGGCTACGTATTTATCTCTAATCTGATAGCAAGTATTACCAAATGTGTGCTCTTGCTACCCTGGATGATAACAATCAAGCTCGACCTTGACCGCGTACTCTTGCGCAAAATGTTCCTGTATGCAAGTCCGCTGTTAATTGCCGGATTGGCCGGCATGGTTAACGAGACAATAGACCGCATCATGATTAAACGACTGTTAATTGATACAATAGGCGAAAAGGCGACGATGGAACAGTTGGGTATTTATGGTGCTTGTTATAAGATTTCCATTATAATAAGCATTTTCATACAGGCATTTCGCTATGCTGCAGAGCCCTTTTTCTTTGCCCAGCAATCGCAAAATGATTCAAAAGAGACCTACGCGGCGATAATGAAGTATTTTGTTGCTGCTTGCTCAATCATTTTTCTTTCCATCATGTTATTTATAAACGTGGTAATTCAATTCGTGGGGCCAGAATTCAGGGAGGGAATTACCGTTGTTCCAATACTGCTGATGGCCAATCTCTGCCTGGGGATATATTTCAACCTGTCCATCTGGTACAAATTAACAGGGCTCACGCGTTTTGGGGCGTATATTGCTCTCATGGGCGCTGTACTGACCATCACCCTAAACTACCTTTGGATTCCCTGGATTGGTTATGTAGGCTCGGCCTGGGCAACGTTGATATGCTATGCATTTATCGCCATAGCATCCTATTTGTTCGGACAAAAATATTATCCCGTCGAGTACGATATTCCAAAAATAATTGGCTACCCGGTTGCAGCAGTGCTTCTGTATTACTTCAGCACATTTATCAATGCAGAGCTGGGCATGTTAAATTATGTGATAAATGGAGTAATTTTGCTCTCCTTTATTATGATTGTATATATTATTGAGATAAAAAGGTCATTAACAGATTAAAGATTCGATTTCACAATCCAATGAAAGTTAAGATAGTTAACAGGTCAAAATACCACCTTCCCTCTTATTCAACAGATGGGTCGGCGGGAATGGATTTGCGTGCGAACATTGAAAATGACATTGCTTTGAATCCTATGGAAAGGTCTCTTATCCCAACTGGCCTGTATTTAGAAATTCCAACAGGTTATGAAGCTCAGGTTAGGCCAAGAAGCGGCCTGGCAATAAAAAGCGGGATTACAGTTCTCAATTCACCTGGAACAATAGATGCGGACTACAGAGGAGAGGTAAAAGTAATATTGGTTAACTTTTCGGATGTACCTTTCGTTATAAGCGACGGCGACCGCATTGCGCAGCTGGTATTTTCTTCGCACGAAACAGTTTCCTGGTTAGAAGAGGTGATATTGAAGGGTACCCGACGAGGAGATGGAGGATTTGGTAGTAGCGGAAATAACTGAATTATCATTAAAACAGAAAGCAGAAAAATATGAGAGTAATAATACCGATGGCAGGAATGGGCAAAAGGCTAAGGCCACATACCCTAACTATTCCCAAGCCTTTGCTGCCTATTGCAGGAAAGCCCATAGTTCAGAGGCTGGTTGAGGACATTAACCAAATTTGTGAGGAGGAGATAGAGGAGCTCGCTTTTATCATTGGTGATTTCGGCCCGAAGGTGGAAAGCCAGCTAAGTGATATTGCAGAAAAAATAGGTGCAAAAGCAAGAATTTATTATCAAAAGGAGGCACTGGGAACTGCTCATGCTATTTTGTGTGCGCAAGATTCTCTTAATGACAAGACCATCGTGGCGTTTGCAGACACGCTGTTCAAAGCGGACTTTACCCTGGACGAATCGCAAGACGGAACAATTTGGGTAAAACAGATCGATGATCCCAGCGCCTTTGGCGTGGTAAAAACCAACGAAAACAATATCATTACTGATTTTGTAGAGAAGCCTGAGACCTTTGTGTCAGATCTGGCCATTATTGGAATATACTACTTCAAAAGCGGAGCATACCTCAAAGAAGAGCTGGAATATGTAATTCATAACAATATCAAGGATAAGGGAGAATTTCAGCTTACAACTGCATTGGAAAACATGAAAACGAAAGGGTCTGAGTTGCATGCAGTGCCTGTAACAGAATGGCTGGATTGCGGAAACAAGAATGCAACGGTGATGACCAATCAGCGGGTGCTAGAGCTCAACAGCGGTAATGGCCTTATATCGAGCTCGTCAATCAGTGAAGATGCGACGGTTATCGCACCATGCTATATCGGTGAAAATGTACGGATTACCAACTCAGTGATCGGGCCTCACGTTTCTGTAGGGGACAACAGCATAATAAGTAATTCAAAAATCGAGAATACCATCATTCGAGCAAATACATCTATTGATTCAGCTAACATTGCTAACTCAATGATCGGGAGCCATGTAAACTATAAGGGGAGCGGTAAAGATCAGGGAAAGGTCGATGTTAGCATAGGCGATTATTCTACTTTATCTCAGTAAGGGCATTGCACTTTAAATTCACATATATCATCCTGTTGGCATTATTGCTGCACGCTTGCAGTTCACTTCGCAAGGAGGTGTCTACCAAGTCTAATGAGGAATCAAAGGTGCTGGTTGGGCAGGATTTAATTCGATTTCAGAAGCTGTTTTATAACGCAAACAGGGAAAAGGTCCTTGGAAACCTTGACAAGGCTGCCAATTTGTTTGAGTCTTGTATTCGCAAAGACCCAGGTAGTGCCGCAGCTATGTATGAGCTTGGCGGTATTTATGTGCGAACCGGTAAGTTGAAAGAGGGTGTTTATTTCGCTAAACAGGCTGCAGAAATAGACAGGAAAAACGTATGGTATCAATTGCTGCTGGCAGATGCATATGCACAAAGCGGAAAATATGACAAATCGATTAAAACCTACCAGGAAATAATAAAATTACATCCTGAAAAAATCGAGCTTTATTATGAAATGAGCAGCATAATGTTGACGGCCAAACAATTTACTGAGGCAATTGAAGTGTACAATCAAATCGAGGAAATTATTGGAGTAGCGGAGGACGTTTCACTTCAAAAGGAAATGATTTATATCAAGCTGAATAAAATTGACAAAGCGGCCCTGGAGCTGGAAAAGCTTATAGCAAAGAATCCGAAAGAGGTGCGCTTTTATGGAATGTTGGCCGAATTATACCAGGCGAACAACATGCCGGAAAAAGCACTGGAGACTTATGAGAGGCTGAAGGCCGAAGACCCTGATGACCCACACATTCATCTTTCACTGTCCAATTACTACAGATCAATTGGAGACAGAGAAAAGTCCTATAGTGAATTAAAGCTAGCCTTCTCTAATGAGCGGCTTGATATTAACAAGAAGATCAATATTCTGCTGTCTTACTATTCAATTACCCAATCATTTCCTGAGCTTACCGATCAGGCATTGACATTGTGCAAGCTGTTGGTTAAAACTCATCCTGAAGAGGCAAAATCGCATTCCATGTATGGTGATTTCTTGTATAGAGAAAATTTGATAGCTGAATCCCGGGAAGAGTATCGGGCAGCGCTGAAGCTCGATGCCAATCGATTTGCCATATGGCAACAATTGTTACAAATCAACTCTCAGCTCAATGATTATGATGCGTTACTGGAAGAGAGCGCCAAAGCACTGGAGCTATTCCCGAATCAATCTATTTTGTACTTGTACAATGGAATTGCCAATATTCAAAGAAAAACATTTGATGACGCAATAGAGGTGCTTCAGAAAGGAATTGAGCTGACAACTGAGAATAGAATTCTTCTCTCAAATTTTTATTCCAGCCTGGGCGATTCATATCATTCGAATAAAGACACCATAAAGTCTGACAAGGCATACGACAAAGCATTGGAATTTGATCCCGTGAACAAATACGTGCTTAACAACTATAGTTATTACCTTTCACAAAGAGGAACAGATCTTGAGAGGGCCAAGAACATGTCAGAAAGTGCCAACAAACTCGATCCTGACAACTCTTCTTTTCAAGATACTTATGCCTGGATATTATACAAATCCAAGCAATATGAGGAAGCTAAGAAGTGGTTAGAAAAGGCCCTGGAAGGAGGCGGCAAGGAGAGAAGTGCTATTCTTGAACACTATGGTGATGTACTATTCAAGCTTGGAGAGGTTGACAATGCTGTCGAGTACTGGAAGAAGGCAAAAGAACATGGAAACAAATCAGACAAACTCGAAAAAAAGATTGCTGATCGCTTTTTATATGAATAATACGGTTCGATCATTGCGTCGCTTCTCACTGGCATGTTGCGTGTTGCTAACATTGGTTATTGGTTGCAAAACGAAGAATCAGGCAATTACGACTTCTGTTAATATTAAAAGCCCCGCAGCACTTCTTGAAAAGCTCGATCAAAATAAATTTGATTTTGAGTGGTTTGGCGCAAAACTTTCGGCGAAAACAGTTATCGAAGGAAAAAAAATTGACGTTGGTTTAAAGCTGAGGATTAGAAAAGACAGCGCTATCTGGATGTCCGTTTCTCCTGCCCTGGGTATAGAAATGGCCAGGATATTGATTACCAAAGACTCGGTAAAATTTATCAATCGTTTCGCGAGAGCCTATCATGCCGGGCCAATCAGCTATCTTTCCTATCTGTCGCCGGTAGAAATGAACTTCTTTATTCTACAATCTATCTTGATGGGAAATGTTGCAAAGATTTTGGATAATGAAGAAGGCGACACCTTCGAGTTTTTTAGAGTCTCCGAAAACAAAGGGAATTTTCTTTTAAAGAAAACGGCAAAGAAAAAACCGAGGATAACGGCAAGCGGCAAGGAGCTGGAATCAGAAAACGGAAACAAAGTTTGGTTAGATGCGAATACCTTCAAAATTGTGAAATCCGAAATAAATGGAAGTAAGTCTACCAGGAAGATAATTACATCGTATTCTGACTTTAATGAGATAGGAGAATCGCTGTTCGGACACAAACTTGAACTGACTGTCAAAGGAGATGAGCCGGTAACTGTTGTTGCCCAATTCATGAAAGTTGTTATAAACGAATCGCTCAAGCTACCCTACTCTATTCCCTCAAAGTACCGACCGTACTATTCCAGCGACAAAGTTTTCGATGAGTAACTCAGGCTACAAGATAATCCATAGACTTCTCGCTTCATTCCTCTTGTTTGGCACATTGCTTTACGCTTCTGCATCACAGGGGCAGTCTAAGGATGACCTGCAGAAGAAGAAGAAGGAGCTAGAGAAAAACATTAACTACACCAACAGCCTCTTAACAGAAACAAAGAAAAACAAGGAAGCATCAATAAATCAGCTGGCAACGCTCAAAAATAAGATTGTGTTGCGGCAGAGACTTATAAGAACCATTAATCACGAAGTGAGGTTAATAGATAACTTAATAGATGAAAACAATGAGATAATTCGCTCATTGGAAAAAGACTTAGAAGATGTAAAGAGGGAGTACGCGCGCATGATATACTATGGGTACAAAAATCGCAGCTCTTACGACAAAATTGTATTCGTATTCTCATCTAAGGATTTCAACCAGGCACAAAAACGCCTGAAGTACATTCAGGACTATGGCGATTACAGAAAAAAACAAGCTTCCCTGATTTTACAAACTAAAGGCTTACTAAAGCAGAAAATTGAGAGCCTGGAGGCACGGAGAAATCAGAAGAAGGCACTTCTTATGAGCAAAGAAGAGGAGCGTGGTAAGCTCGCTGATGAGAGGCTTGAGAAAAACACGATTTATGAGAGGCTCAAGACAAAGGAGTCCATGCTTAAATCTGATCTAAAGCAGCAAGAAAAGGAATCTGTAAAGCTGCAAAAGGCTATAGCAGATATTATAGCGGAAGAAATACGCCTTGCCAGAGAAGCGGCAAAGAAGACTTCTGGATTTACTTTAACCCCAGAAGAGGCAAAATTGTCCGCTAGCTTCAAAAGCAACAAAGGGAAATTACCATGGCCTGTAAAGAGGGGTATCATTACAGGGCACTTTGGTGAACACGATCATGCCGTACTTCAGGGCATCAAGATTAACAACAATGGAATTGATGTGAGCACCAACAAGGGCGCCGTGGCGAGAGCGGTTTTTGATGGTATTGTTACCGGAGTGATAATCCTTCCTGGAGCTAACAAAAAAGCCGTAATCGTTAGGCACGGAGAATATTTTAGTGTTTATGGAAATTTGCAGGAAACTTACGTCAAGAAAGGAGATCACCTGATGACCAAACAAGACGTAGGTATGATTTTCACAGACGGAAAAAAATTCAAAACTGAAGCACACCTGGAAATTTGGAAAATATCAAAAACAGGTACCATTAAATTAGATCCTGAAACCTGGATCACAAAAAGGGGTAAATCCCAATAGATTTAGTTAGAAAAATATTATTAATTTCACATGATGAATTCTTTATGATATAAAACACCTTAACCCTATGAGCTTCGGTCCCACAGAAATCTTCATTATCCTGTTAATTGTTGTCTTACTCTTTGGAGCAAAAAAGATTCCGGAGCTTATGAAAGGTGTAGGAAAGGGTATTAAGGAATTCAAAAATGCAACGGATAACAAAGACTCAGATACCGAGGACGAAACCCCGGCAAAACCTGAGTAAAAACAGCGAGGGC
>DTRI01000153.1 GCA_012966015.1 Flavobacteriales bacterium
CGGCAGTAACCATTAGCACTGCTGGCTCGCTAATTACAGCGCTGCCGGTATCGTTACACCCATTTGCATCGGTAACTGTAACTGTGTATGTTCCCGCCGAAAGATTAAGGTTGTAAGAAGTGTTAGGTCCATTGGACCAGTTGTACGTATAGGCGGATGTACCCCCCACAGCATTTACAATAGCATCGCCATCGTTAAACCCAAAACATGAGGCATTGTTGATGACCATTGCAGCAGCTTGCAACAAAGGAGGCTGATCCATGGTAACGGTCAGTGTATCGGCACATTGGTTACCATCATTAACGATGACAGAATAAATTCCTGACCCCAAATTGTACAAGTCTTCTGTAGTGTCTCCATTGGACCAGCTGTATGTGTAGGGACTGGTTCCTCCTGTTACTAAAATATCTATGGCCCCTGTTGTGTCTCCGTAACATAATGGGTATGATACAGCATTTAAATTCACCGCAGAATTGGTTACATTAATAGTGTTATAAATAGTGTCTATACATCCTGAACAATTCTCAAGTATTAGCATTACATTGAAAGTACCAGCAGTATCGTATGTATGGGTAATATTTATATTCAAACTATCAGGAAAAGAAATAGTATCTATATTTCCATCTCCATAAACCCAACTCATATTCTTGATAAGATCGTAATTGAAGTTCATTTCATCATTAGCTAAATAATTGAATTCAGCTGTTTGTCCTTTACAAATAACAGAATCAGAAACTTCAAAATCCTTCATGAATCGGTATCTTAAATCTCCATAAATTGAATTATCTTGAGAACAATTATAAAATCCAAATCTTCCAGGATTATATGTTCCGTTAACATTAAAAATAGTGTCATTGGTAGATGGATTTGTAGAAACTGGTCCAACTTGATTAATAATAATAGTAGCATTTGTTCTTGTGTATATGAGTTTAAAATGATTTTTCTTTTTATCTAACCATCCTTCAGTACTTCCGTATCTGGTTCCTAAAGTATCATATACAGATAGGTATGGATTATGATAACATAAAGTTGACCAAACCATGTTGTGAGGCAAATATCCATTTATACGAGCAAGTGAAAATCCTTCCTCATCATTACTACTTTCTTTCCTTTGCTTCCAATCGAATAATAAGAAATCAGCATCAATGCCATTACTAACACTATTAGGTCCGAATGGGCCCTGGTATCCAAATACAAAACCAATCCAATCTTCATCACTGCTATCATATACTCGCATGGTTCCGGTGATCTCTACATCGATCATGTCATGAGAGCCGACCCACCATGTTGGTGATTGATTATATTTTTGTTTCACCCATTTTTTAATTGTAACATTATTCCCGTTACAATCAGTGATAGTACCGTTCATTCCATTATCAAAATACCATTTTCCATGTGCCTGCCAGCCTTCCTCGGTCCAGTTACCCACATACATATTTTGATATATTGATAAACAACCAAAATCGGATGTTGATGGCGTTGTTTGTGACTTTCCAATAAAAGGATTTAGGATCACAAATAGCAAAAGAGCTATTCTTAAACAGCAATTAATATAATTACTAAAATGTACAGGTAGGGTCTTTGATGTATCTTTAAATTCTTTCATGGCAAAGTTTGTTTATAGCAAGGATGATCTTTTAGTTTTTTTCTTTGGGGGCGTTGCAAATGGATTCGGCGTTACATAGGACAATGAGAATTCAATTCCTCCTCTGCCCGCATTAGCCATCCCTAAGGGGGAAACGGTAATATCATAGGCGGCACCTATCCTGAAGTTGGACAGTTCTAAAAGCAGCGTAGGGATCAACGCATCACCCACCCTATAGAACAATCCCATTGAACAGGCCATCTCCTTGTGCAGCTTGGTGTACTTTGATTCCGGCTGCAACAGCATCCGAAGCATGGACCCTGTAACAATTTCCTGTGCGGGCCCCTGCAATGCGACAAAGGTGCTCGGCAAAATGGCAAGATTGGTACTTTTTATACCAATGAAAATATTGCTATGGAATATCCATTTGGGGTTTATTGACTGGTCGCTGTTTTCGAGAAAACTGATCTGTGGCTGATTGACATGGTGGTACGCTAAACCGGCAGCCGCTCTGAACTGGTCATTAGATACCATGCTTTTTGATTTAGAATGGTACTGCCAGCTGACCCCAGTAGAAAGATTGAATTTCATAGCTGATTCAGCCACCATTACTTCTTCCGTGGCATTTCCAGCGTTGAATGCGCCTCCCTGGTATTGATCAGGCCATCTAAAAGTGCCTGGGTCAATAGATTTTTGAAGTATCCCTCCTGAAAGCCCAACACTAATCGATTGTTGCTTGTTGAGGTTGACCAGTCCTGCTAAATTGACCGCCACGTCAGTCGTGCTGAGGCCGGTACTCCCTGCAACATCTCTGAACGCATGGAGTCCAACCCCAAGAGAAGAGTTGGATTTTAACTTTACCCGCTTGTCAAAAGCAGCTGCGAAGGTCCTATAAGGGGTGCCCAGGCTGGTCCATTGGTTACGCGCATTGGTTGTAGCCCGGAAATTGCCATTGAAGGCCCCGGTCAGGCCCGGGTTGATTATTGGGCCGGCTTCTTCATACAGGGAGAAGTGAATGTCCTGTGCCCTTGATTCTATCACTCCTGACACGAATAAAACAACCACCATGCACCTGGAGAATACGGTTAGAACAGCTTGCAGTTTATCAACCCTGCGGGAACTGAATTGCCGCTGATGATGTTTTGCGGAATGAAATTGCTTGTGTTCTTCATTTATAACAATATCTCTCTTGATAGTGTTGGCTGGAATCTTTCTCATGATAATTATTTAGATGATGGGGGGCTACTTTGAAATTACGATCTGCTCCATATGCGTTTCATTAGCAGTTAGGAGCTGCACCAGGTACATGCCATTAGCCAGGTATCCAATGTCAATGGCATACTTATTCTGAACAGCAGAACCACTTATAGTATTAAGGCCAGATTGATCCGCGTTAAAAACTATTTCACCAAAGGCATTGTAAATGACAAGTGTAATGTCTTCATTAACACTTGCAGGAATAATAATATTGACCAATCCATCTGTCGGATTAGGGTACAGTTGCATATTCACCAATACATTTGGTTCCTCAAGACCTACGGTAGCCAACGTAACCAGGAAGCACGTGGTATCTGAGGAACAAGCATTTGTTGCTGTCAGACATACATCATAAGTACCTGCTGCTGCATATGAATGTGATGCATTTTGGACAGATGAATTGATTCCATCACCAAAGTCCCAGCTCCAGGCATCTGCACCCACGGATAGGTCTGTGAAGTCAACAGTAAGTGCCGAGGCAGCATAGATAAATGCCGCGATTACCGCAGGACAAGAAGTTACCGTTACCGAGTCACAGATCACATCGCTTGCACATCCGTTACTGACAGTCAGGCATACGTTGTATGAACCATCTGTTGAGAAGGCATACATGGGATTCTGCAAGGTACTGGTATTGCCATCACCGAAATTCCAGGACCACGATGTTGCATTGGTAGATGCATCGGCAAACGTGACAGTTAAATCACTGCTTGATGAAGTGAACGAAGCCACCGGAGTTGCACATACCGTAACTGTGATATTGGAACAGGATGTATCCGCACTACAAGGGTTGGTCACGATCAGGCATACGGTAT
>DTRI01000154.1 GCA_012966015.1 Flavobacteriales bacterium
TCCACAATTCCGGCCTGCTAACGCAATAGAACTTATGTAGCTGACCTTCTTGGTTTATACATTACATCATCAGCCAGGGAATTCCTGCGTAGTTAAGCGTACCTCATTGAGCTTTGTAAAACACACTTGATCCGAAGCACCACATCCTCATTATGGGGAGACTGACTCAAGCAGCAGCAGAAGAAGAAGAACAAGAAGTAGAAGAAATCGAGCTAGCCTTAATGTTCTTACCTTTGCGATCGCTTAAAAATGAGACGATGGCAAGGTATTTTTTAAAACTATCCTACAAAGGCACCAACTACCACGGCTGGCAAATTCAGGACAACGCAAATACCGTTCAGCAAGAGGTAAACACGGTTTTATCAACAGTGTTAAATGAGGCCATTCAGTGTACCGGTTGCGGACGAACAGATACCGGGGTGCACGCCACGGAGTTCTATGCGCACTTTGATTCGGATAGAGAAAACATAAGTGATGAGGAAACAATATTTAAACTCAATGGCTGCCTTGCATCTGATATATCAATTGCTGAAATATGGAAAGTGCCGCCTGAATCCAATGTCCGGTTCGATGCAACGTACAGAACCTATGCGTATATTATTTCTCAGAAGAAGGATCCCTTTCTTGTGGAGCATTCACATTTCCTTTTTAGAGCACTAGATCTCGGATTGATGGCGAAGGCAGCGCAAGAACTGCTGAATTACAAAGATTTCACAAGTTTTAGTAAATCAAACACACAGACCAAGACCAACTTGTGTACCATCACCAAAGCGGAATGGACAACAGACGATCAGAAATTGACATTTACGATTACCGCCAATCGATTTTTGAGAGGAATGGTGCGTGCTATAGTCGGAACGTTATTAGAAGTTGGGCAGGGAAAAATATCTGTTGCCAACTTCGTAGAAATCATTGAGGCCAGAGACCGTACAAAAGCTGGGACTTCGGTACCTGCTGCCGGGCTGCACCTAACGAGCGTGATATATCCCAAAGAATTGTTTATTTCACAGCCTAAGAACGCGTTATAAATGGAAATCGAATCAAGCTCTGTATCAGGTAAGGCCTTTGACCTACCGCTATTAAAGAGGGTGGCGAAATACGCTATACCCTATAAAGGCGCTTTCATCCTGGGGTTTGTTCTAACAATTGTGCTTGCCTTCATGTCCCTGGCTCGTCCAATCCTTATCCTCTATACATTTGATAATTACATAAGTATCGGTGACTTGGAGGGATTGCGCTATATGACCATTTTAATGATTGGTTTGTTGCTCATCGAATCGCTATTGCAATTTTACAATACCTATTTGACCAATTGGTTGGGGCAATCGGTAATTAGGGATTTGCGCTTGAAGGTTTACAAGCACATCCTGCGCTTTAAACTTACGTATTACGATAACACTGCCATTGGAACGCTTGTCACGCGTTCTATTTCAGATATAGAAACCATAGCCGAAGTATTTTCCCAGGGCCTGCTGGTAATTATGGGTGATCTTCTTCAGCTGAATATCGTCATTATTGCCATGTTTGTACTCAACTGGCAGTTGGCATTGGTTAGCTTAGCCTGTATTCCATTTCTCATTTTCACCACAGTACTTTTTAAGCAAGCGCTGAAGTCTGCCTTTCGCGATGTAAGGACCCAGGTAGCCAGGCTCAATGCATTTGTCCAGGAACACATTACCGGGATGAGTATCGTGCAAATATTTAACAGGGAAAAGGTGGAGCTGCAACGCTTTAATGAGATCAATGAAATTCACAAGCAGGCGCACTTAAGAACGGTGTGGCTCTTTTCCGTCTTCTTCCCTATCATTGAGATCCTCGCAGCAATTTCCTTGGGTTCATTGGTTTGGTGGGGCATGGCCGGGGTTTACGATGGTGATATTTCCAAAGGAGAGATTATCGCGTTTATCTTCTTCATAAATATGTTATTTAGGCCAATACGACAGCTGGCAGATAGGTTTAACATCCTGCAAATGGGTATGGTGGGCGCGGAGCGTGTGTTCAAAGTTTTAGATACTGATCAGGTAATTCCAGATACAGGTTCAAAAGATGACGCTGAGGTAAGGGGAAGCATTGAATTTAAAAATGTATGGTTCGCCTATAAAAACGAAGACTGGGTGCTAAAGGATGTGAGCTTTAATGTGAAAGAGGGAGAGACCATTGCTATTGTTGGGGCCACTGGCGCCGGTAAAACCTCTATCATTAATCTGCTGGGCAGATTTTATAGTATCAACAAAGGAAGCGTTTTGATTGACGGCGTTGACGCAGCGGACTATTCATTGGAAGCACTTAGAAGTAGCACGGCAGTTGTGCTTCAAGACGTGTTTCTTTTCTCAGCTAGCATTTACAATAACATCACGTTAAACGATGACTCGATTACCCTGGAAACCGTACAGGAAGCAGCAAAGATTGTCGGTGTTCATGATTTTATCATGAGCCTTCCCGGCGGTTACGACTACAACGTACAGGAACGAGGTGCAGTGTTATCGTCAGGCCAAAGACAGCTGATTGCTTTTTTAAGAGCGTATGTAATCAATCCTAAGATTCTTGTACTCGATGAGGCAACTTCATCTGTCGATACGGAAACAGAACAATTAATTCAGCATGCCATTCAAGAGCTGACCGCTAATCGCACATCAATTGTGATTGCACACAGGTTGGCAACTATACAAGCCGCTGATAAAATAATGGTACTGGCACGGGGTAAAATTGTAGAAAGCGGGTCTCACCAGGAGTTATTGGCATTAAATGGGTACTACAAAATGTTGTATAATTTATCATTGGTTGACAATAGCTCAAAAAATAAGCCCCATTGATAAATCAATGAGGCCCATTAAATTGGATCAATTGAAATTAAGATCTTGACTTTATATTATATGCCATTTGCTGACCAGAATCCACTAGTTCAAAGGTAACCTCGTCACCTTTGCTAAACATTTCACCCCCACATGGCGGTGGATACGGATACTGTCTTGGTGGTACCGTAGGTGGATCCATTTCTACTCTTCCGGCAGCTGTAATATTTCCTTTACACAGCTTTTTTGGACAGAGCGTAAAACGACGGCTTGGTAGTAGCTAATCCGTGATTCCGCTAATCGAAGGCCCTCTCCTTTGCTCGGATATATACACGTGCATCGTCTGCAAGGTTAACGAATTGTATGTGTATTACAGCGGGTGCCTGAAGGGCTGTTTTTTCCTCTCCAATTGAGAAACATGTACCCGCAATAATTACAGCTTCGTGTTCACGTAAATCAAGCATCTCTTTTCCTAATGTTTCTCTGGTTACGATCTTACCATCTGCCAACCATTCTCTGAATTGTATCTGGCGCCATGATTGGTAAGGCTCTATTTTAGAGAGTAGGTTTTCTGCGAATCTAACACCTGCGAGGTTCCACAATTTTTCTTCCAGTTCTTTAGAGGAAGACATCAGATCCTGCATTCCATCTGCTTTAATGGAAAGCGCGGTTACTGGCGTATCAGCCGTTATAGTTGCAGTCCTTGGAACGCCGCTCAACACTGCCATCTCACCTATAACACTCCCAGGTCCTAGTATATCTACCACGATGTTATTACCGATGATAACTTTTACCGTACCGCGTGCAATCACGAACATGCTGTCGCCAGGATCGCCTGCCTTCATCAACAT
>DTRI01000155.1 GCA_012966015.1 Flavobacteriales bacterium
AAAATCTGGAAATAATTGCAACGTTCCTGTATAATTTTGAAGGTCAAATGGGTTGACACTCTCTACTACACATGCATCCGGTTGTTGAATAAATGCTTCTGTCGTATATCCCAACGTAATAACCCGCCCAGAAATTTCTCCATCATCACTCAAAATAACATCAGAAGAAGCAATATCCACTACAGAATCACTTTCTGACCGACTAAAATTAAAATTATAATTTCCAATTCCAGGCAGACGAGAAATGGGGCGAAGCACTCCTTTGCCCAGGGCTGCCTTGGTTTCTTCGGCATTAATGGCAGAAAATCCTGTAAAATTATCAGTCAAAATACCATTCTTAAATCGTTCTGTTCCATCTGCAAAGGTTACGTCAACATCTCTTGCTGCCTGTTCCAATGAATTGAGTGAAACATAATATTCAAGATTTTTGACTCTCTGGGCCAGGCGCCCAATATCTCTCATTGTGTGTCGGACTGCAACACTTCTTTCATGTGTCACTTTTGAAAGATCATTTGTATATGCAGGAATATTTATTGTAAAAAGAGTGAGTGCCTCATTGGCAGGAAGATCTTTCGGGGGACGTTTATCTTTTCCCGAAATTCCCTTGATTGTGGTATATTTTCCATCTTTGGTTAAAATTAATTTATCAATTCTCCCAAGATAAGATTCAACTCCGTGCGAAGAGACTAATCTCGGAACATTAACTCCATCCTTTCCGGTCCTGAGTGCAGTTCCAGAAGGGATGGGCATCATCATAGAGTCTTGAATTGTGTCGCTGATTCTCCCAGAAGTAGATACATAAGGCCGGAAATCAATCATATTTTTTAGATTATATTTTTGGCCTGTAGAAGAAGTATATGTTGGAATTTCTGGATAAGATAGCTGTGCTTCCGTCACAGATACCACGTTTGCATACTTGTTTCCTGACCCAGAATAAAATGCAGTAACAACATCTCCAAGAACAAAGGTTCCCGTGACACCTTCCAACTGCATTTTGGCAGCGGTGGTATCATTTGTATTTGCAAACTCGACCACATATCCAACTGCTCCAGAATTTGCCTTTACTCGGTCACCTACCGCAAACCCGGGGCCACCAATATAACTATCAAAAGTCAAATCTGTTGTTGTCTGATACGAATCCACAGAAAAGAAACTTGGAGCATTTGTATTAAGAGTTGTTCCATCCTCTTCGGTTCTTTGGAAATAATCAAAACAAACAAAAAGATTTCCTGTGGGAGTCTCGGCGCTTTCCTTTAGTGTAATAAATGCATTATCATAATACATATCTTTTTGACCGTCATTAAAATTGAATCGGTCTGTGACAACCAAGTCTGCATTTGCAACATCTTCATTTGCATTGGCTGGTGAATCATTTCTAAACTTATGAATAATCTTCTGAATCTTAAATGCATCGGGCGTCTTCAGAGAAATTCTTTGAGTAATATCCGAAGGAGAATTAACATGCAACTGTCCCACCAAAAGGTCTGTATAGTAATCGGCAACTGCGGCAGACTGAACGCCTGTCGTATTTGCAACAACCAATTTCTTCATGGCAGGTTTTACAAAAGATGCCTTGGCAGGTGCAATAAGAATGTAATTATGTCCGGCAACGAATGTAGGGCCGGTCACCGTGGCGGCAGCAGCAATGCCTGTGCCTGCGGCAATGTTAATTCCAGTAATATTATTTGTAATAACCTCGGATGTGGTTTCATTAACTAATATAAAATTTTCTCGTATCTGTATTAAATCAGTAATATTTCCAACATTTGTATACGGATATATAGAAGGTTGACTACAAAATTTATATCTGCCGGACTGTGGAAGAACAAAAGTTCCTGCTCCAGTATCCCTCATATATTCTGTATAATAAATAACAGAATTACTATTAAAACCAGTATCCAAATTGCCATCATTCACCGTTCTCTTGATTGCGTCTGGTCCCAATGGAAAAATTAATGCATCATGGCCACCTTCGCCATAAATATTGAACTTGCAGTCTCCGTCTATCCTTCCGCCATACAAAGTAGATGCAACCTTTGAGCTTTCTCCCTTGTTATCTACACCGGAGATGGGGTCAATATTCCATGCCTTGTTGACTGTTGCAGGATATAACTCTGCCCCTGTTGCATCTTTGTTTGAATTGTATACGACCGACCTTGCCTGCCTCATTCCGAGATTGATTGTATATGTCGATCCATATATAGGAATTGCATCAAAATCAGAATCAACAATAACAAGGCCTGAGTGTGTAGATGGAAGAGGATTTGGTTCGGCATCCCACAAAGAAGATGCATCAGTATTTGCGCCCACATACTCAATAATTGTCTTTGCGGCACCACCATCCACAGAAATTGTGGCACCCACATAAGAGTCATTCCATGCAGCAGATTTGTTTGGGTCAAGCACAATTGTTCGTTGCGGGTTTGTATTTCCTGTTGTTCTTGTCAGAGTTAATACTCCACCAGTTAAAGCTGTGCCCGACCCAAAGTTTCCAAGAACTTTAATCTCTGTTGTAGTAGGAGTACCTTTTACCAAAACATTATCTATATCCCAATCCCCGGAAACTGTACTTCCGCTGACAGAAATTCTATCTCCTGCAATAATTCCATGAGAAGTGGCACCAAACGTATATGCCGTATCGCCCGTATCATGTGCAGCATCCACGCCTGTAATAATGTTAGCAACTGTTGTGTTTCCAGAGACAGAAGATGTCTTGACATCCGCCAACCACAAATTATAACAAGAACCGCGACCAACATCAGTCGCATCTTTGTTGTATGACATTTGCATTGGTCTTGCAGTTGCAACAAGAGTAGAGTTCCATGTATTTGCGTCTAATAATGAATAGTCTTTTACTTTGCTATGTGGAACGCAATGAACCGAAACTGCTTCACCACGGAATCCATTGGCAACGGCTGTTATTGGAGTTTGTCCGGCGCCTGAACCAATTGTAAATATTCCATTGGCCTTTTCGTTATCGGCAGTTCCATCATAAACCACAACAAAATTATCACCATACTTGTTGTCTACAGTAACCGTTTCTGCTGCCGAGTCTCGACCTTTAAGAATGCGTAAAGTATTGTGTTCGTCCAGCCCTCGTCTATATCCACGAACGTAGGCAACACCATCCGAAAGATGCGCTCGCATTTCAGAGGCGGCATCTGTCGTAATATTTTCAAGAGAAAGATTATATGGCCTTGCCACAAAATTTCCACTTGTTTCAAATGTTCGGTCTGCCAAACGATCTCTGAGAACATTGTATAATGTCTTATCTCCGGGGGCTCTCAAAAGAGTTCCAGAATCAATTCGACAAATTTCAATAAAATTATCAACCTTTTGATAGTCTGTGCCGACATCATTAAACGTTAGGCCGTCACCGACCCGAGCAAGTGTCAATTGAACTTTGTAGCGGTCTGCTCCTGGGGCAAAGTAATTTGTGGTATCTGAGGCTGGGTCGAGTGTTCTTGGGTCATCAGTAACAACCGACTCTTCCACAAAAAAACCAACACGATATGTCGAAACATTTCCGTACTTTGAAAGACGAACAGTTCCCCCCTGACTCTTCAAAAACATTCCATTCCAATAATATATTCCAGGCTCAACAGTCAACCAAGAAGAAGTTCCAATGTGTTGTGCTTTTGCATATGAATCTACAACAAGAGTTTTGACCTTATATCGAACTTCACCACTCTCGGGGTCAAATATAATCAAATCTTGTGCTGCACCAAAAGAACTTTCATCTCCTCCTGTACTTCCATTAAATTTAATAAAAAGTGTATCTGGACTTCCTTTTTCGGCAGGAACTACACCTACAATTTCCGCATCGACGGCAAGATTGGAATCATCAACCGATAGCAATCGTCGAATTCGTTGGCCAGGAACAATTTGATTAATAAATATCCTATTTCCGCTCCCATCAGTTGGTTGAATTGCCAGCCATTTAACATTTGTTTTATCGTAATTAATTTTTCCACCAACAACAGTAGATCCATTTTGAAATATATGCCTTCCAATACTATCAATTTGATTCTGCAACAGCGACTGAATTTGAGTCAATTCCCTGGCCTGAACTGCACGGCCAGGCTGGAACAACAATCGCATAAAATGACTATCTTCTGAAAAGTCATCATAATATGGAGTTTTATTAAAATTGATTGGCATTGTATACGTTTCCTTTTATTACAACAATTTCTCTCTATTATTTAGAATTCAAAAACAAATTTAAAGTTTTCTTTTTGATTTGACCTTCTTGCAATAGGTTGAATGTTTTCATGATATATAATCTGACCAGAATATTTAGTCAATCCACCATACATTACCGGAGATTCTGGATTATTCGTTGACCCTATTGGATATTGATAATTTTCTTTTCCATTATTATTTATGATATATTGACCTCCTCCACCACTTCCTGTAATGGTATCCCCATTTGCAAAACTGCCAGATTTATTGGTCACCGTAATATACTGACTCCCACTCGTTCCAGAAATATCCCAGACGATTGCCTTTCCTGTTTCACTCACAATTTCTTCATCCTCAGATAAAGTAATTCCTGTTTGTGTAATATAAAGGGTCGTTCGCATATCATACGAAGTTCCTAGAGCAGTCTGTTTACCCGAGTCCAATGGATTTCTTAAAAGTCCAATTTGACGAATTTCATTTCTGGGCCCAGAAAAAGTCCCAGTTTGGTCGTTTGTTGGCAATACAGTTTCGGCAGAAACAATTGCAAATTTGGCATTAAGGTCTGCTGCTGCACTATATCCATGACCACCCTGAATTGGAGGAATTGTTATGTCAATAATTGCTCCCGAGCCATCTGGATGCGTCGGGGCAGGATTATAATCACCAAGAACATTAAAACTTATATCTGAGTTAGCATATCCTCCTCCAGTATTCAAAATTGTAACAGAAGTCAAATTGCCGCTTCCATTTACATTTCCTATTCCCAGAAATCCTATTCCAGTATATCTATTGTCAACAGTAACCCTCGGACCAATTTGAAAGGTATCTCCATTTTCAATACTATTGACCGGAGATGATAACGTTATTGTATTTGTAGAAGCAACATAATCTTGAATTATTCGCACGCTTCCGGTAGACAATCCAGACGTTACCAAGAATGCACAATTATTATAATAATTATTTTCATTAGAAAGACCGACAGATGCTGCTAATTTAATTGCATTTGTTGGAGAAGAAGAACTAACTGTTGTATCAATGTATGCTCCGGCCAATGCAATGCCCTGTGTTCCATTTGAAAATCCACTTCCTCTATAATATGCTCCAATTCCATTTTGACTATTTGCCGAAAGGGGAACTGTAATAATAGATCCCGCCTTTGCATATCCGGTAACCGTAGGATGGGTTCCGACCGGAAGGACACTATCTGTTGCAAATTTATTAAATGTGATGGCAGAAATAGTGTACAAATATTTCCAGACATATCCATCAACTTCTCTTGTTGTGCCAAAAGTTTTATGTGTCGGTTTTACAGAGGACTGAGCATCATAATCATTATCCAGACACAAATATACATCTCTGTCTGTGCTTCCGGCAAGAACATAAAATCCTGTACCAGAACCCAATGTCGAAGAAATATCATTATGTCGTTCATAGATCACACCAGATGTCCAATTATTTCTTGCAATCCCAAGAATAACCTGATTGCGATTGACGCGAACTACTCCGGCCATATTGTCCCAAATTTTTGCATGGTCGGCTGGGGTGTCATTTGCAGACGGAGGTGTGGTGTCATCGGACCATACTGTGCCCTTTCCCACATACAAATATACACTACCGAGAGAAAACCCCTCAACAAATGATTCGGCAGCATATCTACTAAAATTTGAACTGATGAATGACGGCAAAAGTAAAATTCTCCTAATGTATATCTTTATTTATAATCAATAACTCGTATTGTTTGCTCCAACTGCCGGAGGTGCCTGATATTTGTACGGATGGTCGCCAGACCCATCCTTGTGAATCAAGTCATCCGCAATGCCATACTTGTGGGCCAGATACCCCTCGACGAGTGCAATTTGTGTATTTGAAAGTTGCTCATTGAACCAGACAATCTCAGCCATGTCTCCGTCGAAAAAATCATAACGGCTATATTTACCGCTATATTTACCATCCTGGGCATGACCAATATAAAAAGTTGCATCGTCGGCAATCTGTCTTTCGTATGACAGCCCATCTCTTGATAGATCATCTGGTGTTGCCAATACAGGAAAACTCCAATCATGCCAATGCAACGCTGAATTTCCATATCGTCTTCCATTATAGTGCATGGTCAGAAGATCAGATGTCTTTCCCTGTGTGGCTGCATATGTATTGGTGGTAGCAAATTCCGAAATCCCAAAAATTCTAAACGAAGTAGACGTATCCAAAGGAACCTGAAGCTCTGTTGATGTATCATCGACAGCAGTCCTTATAATTGCTCTATATCCAGAAGAATTTGCAGCCATAGTATACAATGCCCCATTCCCGGTGGTGGGGCGAGGAAGAAGGGAAATACCATACGAACCATCCCCAATTATTGAGCCAGAATCATGAGCATGATTCAAAAAAGAACCCACTTCAAATAATTGTTGTCCCATCCAAGGCCAAACAGCCGTATAATAATTAGTTTGATTTGCAGTAAGATTCGTCCGAGCAACAACAAATCCCGTAAACTGATTGGCAATTGGTCTTGGCAGAGTGTTTGCAGCCGGAGAGGTTTTTCCCGTGAGTCCTGTCATGTAGTTTGGGTCATTCGGAAATGTTGAATAATGATAAACATTTCCTGTTGCAGTTCCATTCTGAAATGCATTGTTTGACCTGAAGGCGACAACAGGATGCCCGGTGCCTGTGTTGGCAAGGAACATCGGAGGCTTCCAGTTTGTTCCGAAGACTGTGCTGGTGTTTGCATAGGCATGGAGTTTGTTCGGAGAGGAATCATACCATGACATGACATCGGCACCATTCAGAGAAGGATGAACATAGGGGGATGGAGTGTGTGAGCCAGGGGTCGCTCCATGAAGGGAAGCATCATACCGTTCCAACATCAGTCCATCAATATGATATGTCGAGTTTGGGTTTCCAAAATCCATAATGAACAGGGCTCTCCGACTATTTTGGTCTGCGGGATGAGATGTCACATTAATCAGGTTGCTATCAAAATCAAAAATTGCAGAAACCCGTGTCCATGTGTCTGCCTGAGAAACCATTCCGCTAGTTCCGCTCCAGTCCACAACCCCGCCTCCTCCGTATAGAGAAGTATTTGCCAATCGGACATATGCCCTAAAAATACCATCGGCCGATGGAGAGCCCCCATGAAATCCGGGAGAAACATTACTGGATTTTATGTAACAAGAAAATAACCATTTAGTGTTTGCAACAGGAACTATAATATTAGCATCATCTAATTGTGTATCATCCCCAAAATATATTGCATTTTCAAGCCAAGTAGAGCCATCAGAAGCTGTAGTCGGAGTCTGTATCTTCAATGAACTCGGAGAACCAACTGCCCAGTCGCCATAATCTATGGATGCAGTAAACGGAGTTCGGCCGCCGATGGCGGACAATGTTAAATGATTCTCTATGGGGCTTCCGGTTCCAGGGAAATCAGAAATTCCCGGTGGCATGATATTTGTTGCCGTGTGTGTTCCGACAACATTTGTGGTGTATCTGAGATTGTCCACGTTTTCTGGGCTGATTGATTCTGCCTTGAACCATCCTGCAAGGGAATCCAGAGAATCCGGGGAGAAGGTGCCTAGGAGGTTTGTGTTGGTGCGTGGATGACTTACGTCCATGACCCAAATTTCGTTGTTGGCGGCATCACTTCTATTAGATTGAAAGGCAATCTTGGTTCCATCGGGGGACCATGATGATGCTGCGTCCGAGGCTGCATTAGTAGTAAGTTGGACTAATCTTACATCCCCTGGATTGTCTGCATTCATTATCACAGAAATATCATGTTCTGTGTCATAATTCTTACCGTGGACTGCAATCTTTGTTCCATCCGGCGACCAAGCTGGATAATAAAGTCGCGTACTGGTTACCGAGCCTCCCGGAATGCCCGGAGGACGATAAATTTCAGTTGGATTTGAACCATCGACATCCACAGTCCAAATTGCTACTGATTGCAAAACATCATCAGCATCATAAAACTGTTTGCGATATGCAATCTTCTTCCCGTCAGGCGACCATGAAGGAGAATTTTCATATGGATACATAGGAGTAATCAGTTTTTTATTTCCTCCATCCGATGCATCCATTACCATAATTCCTGCAATCGAACCAATATCAACTCCTAACGCTTCCCTTCGCTGAAAGGCAATCTTTTTTCCATCTGGAGAAAATGTTGGGTCTGTGTCATATAAATATGTGTTGGTCGTGAGTTGTCTTAGGTCTGTGCCGCCTATTTTAATTGCATATATGTCTCCGTTTGCGCTATCATCGGTTCTGGATTCAAAAACAAGTTCAGTTCCATCTGGCGACCAGTCTGGATAATAATTATCTCCCGTGGCAGGCTGGTCATTCGTAACTCGCACTACATTGGTTCCATCTATTGCATCCATATAATAAATATCGCCGTTGGCAGTAGCAGAATCTCTGGTAGAGCGAAAGGCAATTTTGGTTCCGTCTGGCGACCAAGCTGGATGCACGGCGAGTTCAATCTCAAAATTAGTAAGATTTGCAAGGTTGGTGGCAACAAGGTCAATCGAATCACTCGTTCTTCGAGAACTCTCAGAAACAACCGTTCCAAACATCTTCAGGCCAGCCGGATGGGTCGTACTCTTGACAATTGATTCATAGGTCTTGACCTGTTGTTTTGAGCGAATGTCATAGGCATATGTCTGACGATAGTGATTATCCTGAAGAAATGCACCGGGAGTAGAAAGAAGACTGGAACTATCCAAATATTCTCCACCAAATCCCAATTGAGATTGAATTGGCGTCAACTCTTCAATTTGAACATAATCAATTTGCATGGTTCCTTGAGAATATGTGGCAGTTGAAGATGGTTCATTTATTCTTAATGTCGGTCTGATGAATGTTGTTCCGAACGGAAGAACAACATCCCCGTCAATTGCTCTTGATAGAGAATTGTAAGATTTTCCGGCAACAGGAAGGTCTTTTCGACCACCACTTCCATGATTCTCTGTTCGATAAGAAATAAGATCAGAAGACTTTTTCGATTGTCTTCCCTTGAAATGCCCAATATATGTAAACCATGCATCATCAATTGACTGATGGTCGGAGACAATCCAATGGGAATTTCCCCAGGCATCATTATAATTGTTTGCACTTATGATTTTCTGGCTCTTGTCCAAACACTCCAAGCCTGCCGAAAATCTATTTCCTTCTGCAACAGAAAATGCCGAGTTGCCTCCCAAATCTCTGGCACGGACTGACATTCTATACAGACGGTCTTCTCCGCCGATTCCGATGCTCTGGTTCAGGACAAGATGTCTCTGGTCACCCGTAAAAGTCAGTCTGCGCTTTTCGTCAAAGTAGGCAGTCTTTGGGAGGACATCGGGATGAATTACCAAATCATGTATTGGATTTAATTCGGTGCCGGTGTCGCCAGCATACTGGGCAACAATAAAATCTCCCATTGTCGAATCTGGAATAAATGGAACTGTATTTCCTGGCCAGTTGGTTTCATACGGTATCACCATCGAGTTGTTATTAATGACCCTCCATGTTTGACCCCAACCACCCCCAGTCCCCGCAAGGGGAACCGTTGGTCTGGAGTCCCACATAATTAGAACAAAATTTCTATCAAAACCAAGGGGGAAATGTGCAGTCGGAAAATGTTCAAGATTTGACCCATCGGGAAGAGTGGTGGCAGATGGACTGCTATTTGTAAATCTATACGCTGCATTGCCAGACGTATACATAATATAAAAAGATGCCGCGCCCCAGAGCCCGGCGCCCGTATCCGGGCCAAATACTCTTCGGCGTTCTTCGGTCCAGGCAGTCGGAGGAACGCCCATCCCAATTGGCCAAGTATTTCCATTCGGCCCGACGAAGGAATCAGATGTTGCATTTACATACATTGCGACTTCAAAAGCGTTACCGGCCGGGTCCAGCCTGCCGGGATTGATGAAGGTCTCATTCGTAAGAAATGAAATATTTCCTGTTGCACCAACACCACCAATTCCGTTGGCTTCTCCGTATGCCGGAAACGACCCATAGCCGGATGCAACAACACTCAAATTTGCATCCAATGCAGATATAGAATTATTTCCTACCTGTAGAACCTTATATCCCGTGGACCCGCCCACATTGGCAACAAGAGCAATCTTCCCTGTCCCCTCCGAAGAAAACCACATTCCTGTATTGCCATATGAAATATTTGAAGTAAGTCCCCAGGGCGGCCCTGTGCTTTTCTCTGATCTCCATGACCGTCCAGAGTTAATTGAAATAACTGCATTGGCATTGTCAATATTTCCTCTTGCCCCGGAATCGGGCAAAACAAAATCATCAAAAAATAAAATTTTCCGTGTCTGTGGAAGAAGAACTGTATTGGCAACCGAAACCGAAGCATCATCAATGTACAGGGTTTCATGAAATTGAAAATTTCCAAGAACAGAAGAAAGATATACATATGCCCTGGGCATCTGAATTTCTCTCAAATAATCTGAATCATAAATTGCTTCCAATGAAGTGTTGGCTTCTGTAAAAGATGACCCAGAAGAAACATTTGAAATTCTCCCAGAAAAAAACGATAAAGATGATTTTGGAAGAATCTCTACTCGCTCTACAGTTCCGTATGCCCCGGAAGATGCGCCAACAATCTTTTTATTCTTGATAGTTTCTAAATTATCAACTGCTGCAACCGAAATCCTATTCTGTTTAGAATAATTTCCACCACTCGCAATTAACATATCTGTCTTTGGATAATAAATTTCAATTTCTTCATTGTACAACAAACGAAACAACATCTTGAACGAATCATCTGTCCCCACGGCACGATAAAAATTAATTATATTTTTATATAATGTTCTATCATTTACATTTGCATGTGTACTCTGTGGAAAATTGGGGGCATATTGACGACGAAATGATTCAAGGAACACATTGAAATCTGTGGTATCCACATCGGCAGCATCGGGAAGAATCTTGACTGCATAGTCGGCACCATAATATGCAGTTGTTCCATCAGAAGTAAGAATCCCGCTGTTGGCCTGGGCAAGAAAGTCATAATAACTTTCAATAAATGTCACAAAAAGAGGATGTTCTGACTGAACAAAATCAGGAATCTGACTAGAAACTAGCAATGATGTCTGATGGGCATTTGCCGTATTAATTATTGCCATGCTGTTTCATTCCTCAACAAGTTATCAATATCCTTGAACTTTATTCGACTCAATTATATCAGTATCATCCACCATCGTAACCGTAATATCACTTTCATTTATTGTAAGAATTGTATTTCCTTTTGGCATGACATCTCTAATATTTGGTTTTACAATAAGTTTAATATAATCAGAACCATCATTAATCAAAAGCGGGCGGAAGCCATCAATGACAACTCTTCCTGTAATGTAATCAATGGTTCCAATGTTGTCATGAACAATATTATAAGTCATATCCTTTGTAGAACTATACCGAACAACCTTGACAATTCCGTCTTGGTCTATGAATGTACAATTTCGACTATCCAAAAAACTAAATCCAGTAGAAGAAAGAATATTCAGGTGACCTGTGTGCGGGCGAAATAGGGCATTGTCAAAATTAATTGTATGCGTTCCTCGAACTTTGAGAATTGGTTTAAATGCCTTTTTAATTCTTACATCTATAAGACTGTTCTTAATAGAAATATCAGAGTAATCAATCTTATAAGAAAGGGCAGAATTTCTAAGATATTGGTCAAAATTATTTAAATCCGTAATTCCATAGGATGCAATTGCCTGAATGGCCTTTGCCTTGATTTGGTCGGCCGATTGTGTCGTTTTTCTTGGGTCATATGCAACCCGAACATCCAAAACCAAATTTAAATAGTCTGGATCTACAAACTCTGGGGTAATGGTTACCATATTTCGTTTCTTGAGAATGTCAGTCTTTACTCGCTCTTTTTCGGCGTCAGAAAGAACATATCCTGTCTTGGGCTTTATTGAAATAAATACTTTTCCGTACTGTGGTGGGTCGTTGTCTTCCCCGCCCCATACGCGAACAGAATCTACAATATTATAATCATTGACTAATCTGGCTCTATAGTCATCTACCGTAACAACTCTTTTTTGAATTGCATATTGCTGTGGAGCCTGAATACGGATCGTAGAAACTGATTCTCGTTCGGCACCACCAGAAGAACGAGAATGTCCTTCCGAAAGAACAACCGTAGAGCCTGTTGGTCCCCCACTTAGGGTTTCGGCAAGAGTAAACTTCTTTGCTTCATTTCCAGAAGAGCCAAGAACAGAAATACTATATTCTATTACAACTTGGTCTTGATTATCCGGCATTTTTCCAACGACATCATCTCCAAAATATACTTCATATTTTCCATTTCGCCCTTCTTGAAGAAAATATACTTTGTCTGTTTTTTTGATTTCAGTTATATCTTCTGCCTTTTGAAAAACCTCACCACTGGGGTCATTAGATACTGCAACTAAATCAATCACATAATCTATTCCTTCAAAAATATAAATTATTGGGATATCTTAAGGTCAAAGGGGTTAATATTATCTGGAACAACATGAAAGATTTATACATGATGATGAAAGCATTAGATTTAGATACATAAAACTTTGGTTAGTGCATCGAACTAAC
>DTRI01000156.1 GCA_012966015.1 Flavobacteriales bacterium
ATTTTGCAACATAAACAATTGTTACCAAAAAATCTAACAGTGACAGCAACAATTTCAACAAAGGGAATTGAATTTATATATTTGGACGAGCATGACGTAGTTCGCCATGAGCTGGTAAAAAAAGTAATTAAGGCATTTTCTAAAGACGAAAAGTAGTACTAACGAATAATTTTAATAAAAATGAGCAACACGATTACTGAGACCGACTTTGAATTTGAAGGACAAAAGAGTTTATACCGGGGTAAAGTACGAGAGGTATATAATATAGACGATAAATTACTGGTGATGATTGCCACCGATCGAATCTCTGCATTTGATGTTGTGTTGCCCCGGGGTATTCCTTATAAAGGGCAGGTATTAAATCAGCTAGCGGCCAAATTTATGGAGGCAACAGCCGACATTGTACCCAATTGGATAATTGATACGCCGGACCCCGTTGTGTCCGTAGGTTACTTATGTGACCCTTTTAAAGTAGAAATGGTGATAAGAGGCTACTTGTCGGGCCATGCCTGGAGAGAATACAGGGATGGGAAAAGAACTATTTGTGGATTGGAAATGCCGGATGGCATGAAGGAAAATGACAGGTTTCCCGAGCCATTGATCACGCCAACAACCAAGGCGACAGTGGGCCATGATGAAGATATTTCCAGAGAAGAGATTCTAAAGCAAGGCCTTGTGGAAGAAGATCATTACGTCCAGCTTGAAAATTATACAAAAGCTCTCTTTCAAAGAGGCACTGAAATCGCCGAGAAAATGGGACTGATACTGGTAGATACAAAGTACGAGTTTGGATTGTACGATGGACGAATTATTTTAATTGATGAAATACATACACCAGATTCCTCCCGGTACTTTTATGCGGAAGGATACCAGGATAGGCAGGACAATGACGAGACTCAGAAGCAGCTGTCAAAGGAGTTTGTGAGAGAGTGGCTGATGGAGCATGGATTTCAGGGCAAAGATGGGCAGGAGATTCCCGAAATGACAGATGAGTTCGTCAACAGTGTTTCGGAACGTTACATTGAGCTTTATGAAAGCCTTTCCGGAGAGAGCTTCATACGATCGGATGTGAATGAGGTGATGGATCGCGTACAGAGTAATATTGAAGGGTTCCTGAAAAGTCATGCCGTTCAGTCATAGGCTGGCATTTGCAGCTTGTGGTGAACAACTTTGCTGTGCCGCATCAATTCAATAATCCAGGAAATCCTGGTAGATGACCTGCATGTAAGCTTTGCCTTCTTTGACCAGCTCTCGCTGGTGGGCAGGATCCGCTGCGTTCACCTCATGATAACTATCTTGGTCATGTATATAGGCGAAAGAGCCATTTGGTGTAATCCAGCTAAATCCGTTGTACCATGTAAAAAAGGCAAACTGTCCTACTGATGGGTCAAGTATATTCTTACTTCTTGAATATGCACTGTAGTCCACTCCCAGCTGTCCCAAAAGGGTAGGGGCAACATCTATTTGTGATGCAATTTTTCCAATCACTTTTCCCCTGAACTCCGGCTTTACAACCTCACCATAAAACAACAGCGGTATCCGAAATCGTCCGGCATCCAGGGTTTCCGCATTTAATGGCGTATTGTGGCTGTGATCGGAAATAAGTACGAATAGTGTGTTCTCATACCATGATTGCTGTTTTGCCTTCTCAAAATATGCACCCAGGCAGCTGTCGGTATAATGAGCCGCATTCAAATACATATTTTCCCTATCAGAAAAATCGACTATCTTATGAATGGGCATGTCATAAGGAGGATGTGTACTCAGGGTATAAACGACCGAGAAAAAAGGCTGGGCTTCATTCTCCAGGTCCTCCAGGTGTCTTTCGAATAAGTATTCATCATGTATCCCCAGCCTGCCACTCGGCTTGTCGGGAAAGTCGTAATGCTCTAAGATTCGCTTGAACTGGCTGTTGTACACATATCCTTTAATATTTCCATAGCTGAGCTGCCCCGCATAATAAAACGAAGTGGTGTAGCCCAGGTTGTCAAATTCCTTTCCGAGGCTTGGAAGGTTGATGGCCTTCGCGGGCTCTCCAATGATGTTGGCAATGGGGAGTGCATGTGTTCCGCTCAGTATTGCAGGAATGCCCTGATCGGAGGTGTTACCGGTTGAATAAATATTCCTGAAGATCAGTCCATTTTTGGCCAGCTTATCAAAGTTGGGTATGATTCCCGTAAATTGTCCAATTACCTCACCGAGTTCAGCCGACCAGCTTTCCAGGATGATAATGACAACATTGGGCTTTTTTGTGGTAAGGATTTGTGAGGGCTGAGTATCCTGAAGTGAATCCGGAATGGTGACGTCAGTCTCGATTGGACTGTATATTTTCTTCACTATGGTCTCTGCTTCACTTCTGTCCATGTAGGCATAGGGATTCCCACTACTGAAGTTGTATTTGTTCTCAATTGTACTGTGCAATAAGTTCCAGGTGGGATTGGTAGCTGCATCATTGAGTATTCTCAGGCTTGAATAAAAGCAATCGCTTTGGTTTACGGGAATGGGTTGGAAGCCCCCTCTCATCAATACAGACAAGAGCGTTAGTACGGAGAGAAAAGCTATCGATCGCTTGACGATCTCCATGCGATTCGTTCTCACTGATTCAGCAATCTTCCAGTTTCGTCTTATAAGCTTTTTGTAGAGTACCCATATTAATAGTAAATGAAAAACAATGAAAGCCAGAAACAGTGCGTAATGTTTGGCTTCCGCTGTGTTTATGGCTTCGGTGGGATCCGAAAGATGCGTAAACACCTTGTAGTGAAGTTTGGTCCCCCACTCGTAATACAGCACCGTTTCAAGGGATGCAACAAGCGTAATTATCAGGGCCGCAACCCATATGTAAGCTCTGAGTATCTTGGCAGCAACGGCGTTACTCCAGAACAGCAGTACGCTTGAAAGTATAGCCGGGATGGCAATAAACATGCTGCTTGCGGCAATATCCAGGGCCATGGCGTGATAAAATGCCAGGAGCGCCTCTGTTACTCCTTTTTCAAATACACGGTCATGATAGTATCCCAGGAATAAAGCTCGCGAAAGAATAAAAATTATGAGAAAAAACAGGAATGCACGAAAAAGGGATAGTATGTACTGACGGGTACCCAATTGGTGATTGCTGATATGCCTATCTAGCAGAGCAGCAAAAACAACAAAGCAAAATAGGCTCTAACTATTTTTAGGTTCTCTTTTCTTTGAGCCTGGCTCCTTTGCCTTTTAGTTTTCTCAAATAGAAGATTCTGGCACGTCTGACCTTTCCTCTTTTGTTTACTTCTATCTGATCGATGAACGGCGAGTGTAACGGGAAAATGCGCTCAACGCCAATTCCGCCTGTTACTTTTCGAACGGTGATGGTTTCTGTAGTTCCGCTTCCTCTCCTTTGAAGTACAACACCTTTAAATTGCTGAATTCGCTCTTTGCTACCCTCCTTGATCTTGTAATGAACAGATACAGTATCTCCAGCTCCAAAATCTGGTAAGCTGACCTCTTTTGTGCTGATCTCTACTTTTCCGTCCTTGATAGAAACATCAAATTTTTCTTGAGGTTCAGACATCTCCTCATCTACCACAGGAGCTGGCTCTTCTTTCTCTTTCTCTTTCCCT
>DTRI01000157.1 GCA_012966015.1 Flavobacteriales bacterium
AGAAAGTCAAATTTTGCGTTTTGAGCAACTTAACAACATAATCAGCATTTCAAATGGGTTCTCTTTAAATGATCTAGGTTGTGGATATGGCGCATTCTACGATTTTTTGCGTCAGAAATATGACTCTTTTCATTACTTCGGATTGGATGTCTCCCAAGATATGATTCATGCAGCTCAAGAATGCTATAGAGATAGAAATAACGTACAGTTTATCGTTTCTAATATACCTGCACAGCCTGCTGACTTTTCTGTTGCCAGTGGGATTTTTAATGTTCGTCTAGGCTATTCTGATAATGAGTGGAAAGACTATATTAAAGCAAATCTAGATATACTCAACCGTAGTAGTTACGTTGGTTTTGCTTTTAATTGTTTGACCTCGTTTTCGGATAAGAACAAGATGCGTGATGATCTCTATTACGCAGAACCATGCGCCCTATTTAAGCTCTGCAAGCGTCACTATTCACATAATGTGGCTATGCTTCATGACTATGGATTATATGAATTCACCATCTTGGTGAGGAAGAAGTTATGAAAAAACGCTTAATTATCTTTGGTTTAGGTGATATCGCACAACTGGCCCATTTTTATTTTAGTACTGACTCCGAATATCAGGTTGTGGCCTTTACGGTAGACGCAACCTACATAGAGAAACCTACTTTCTGTGGTCTTCCTGTGGTGGCTTTTGAGGAAGTCATTAAGCATTATCCACCCGAAAGCAATGATTTCTTTGTTGCGCTGGGTTACTCAAAGCTCAATTTAGTGCGTAAAGATAAATATCTTGCTGCTAAGAGTTTGGGTTATCGCTTTGCAAATTTCATCAGCTCACATGCAACTGTATTGAATGACGAGCGTATTGGTGAGAACTGTTTAATTTTTGAAGATAACACCATCCAGCCTTTTGTCACTGTAGGGAATAATGTTACGTTGTGGAGTGGAAATCATGTTGGACATCATTCTTTAATCAAGGATCATACCTTTATTGCGTCACATGTGGTCATTTCAGGAGGTGTTGAGATTGGGGAACAGTGCTTTATCGGAGTCAATGCAACGTTGCGGGACCATATCAAGGTCGGCGATAAATGTGTGATTGGTGCTGGTACATTGTTGTTGACAGATGCTGAACCGGAAGGAGTGTATATCGGGTTAGCGACCGAAAGATCAAGAGTTCCAAGTGGTCGATTACGTGGGATATGATAGGAAATAAGATGCAAAATTGGCGAAAGGTAGGAATGGTTTTTTGCCCATCGAACAATTACGATTGGATGGTTTCGCATGCTTCCGTACCCTTCGCGGAGAATTTATCAGGCGACATGTTTAAAGTATTTTTCAGCTCAAGGGATGCTAATGATGAATCTTCAATTGGATTTGTTGTATTTGATATTCATAAGCCCAATGTCATACTTGATATTTCCAGCAAACCCGTAATCTCTAAAGGAGAACTTGGCGCTTTTGATGATAGTGGTTGTATGGGCTCCTGTTTGGTAAATTACAATGACAAAAAACTACTCTATTACATTGGTTGGAATTTGGGTAAGACAGTCCCTTTTAGAAATTCTATTGGTTTGGCTATAAGCGAAGATGGGATTAACTATCGAAAAGCCTACTATGGTCCAATTATTGACAGAACAAAAGATGAACCGCACTTTGTTGCCAGTAATTGCGTTGTCATCGATAATGACATTTTTAAGATATGGTATCTCTCTTGTACAGGTTGGAAATCCCGTAATGGAGTTGTAACACATGAATATCATATTAAATATGCCGAATCAAAAGATGGCATAAATTGGACAAGAAATGGCGATGTGGCTATAGACTTCGCCAATGAATATGAGTACGCCATTTCTGTGCCTAGGGTGATAAAGGAAGATGGATTATACAAAATGTGGTTTTCATCGCGCGGCAGTAAAGGTGCAGCCACCTATCGAATAAGGTACGCCGAGTCTAATGATGGCATGCAATGGAATAGGCGCGATAATCTGGTGCGTTTGAATGTGTCCAAAAAAGGTTGGGATTCAGAAATGATCGAGTCCCCATTCGTATTTGATCACGTGGGTCAGCGGTATATGCTCTACAACGGAAACGGTTACGGGGAAACTGGATTTGGGCTAGCAGTATTGGAGCAAGGTTAATGTTGAGATTATATCTCCTCCCATTTGGCTTTCATCTCCTAAAGAATACCTTTGCTATTATTCAAATGTGTAAATTCTGATAAAAGATATTTTTCTGATACTCGCAAATAAGTGTGGATGTAGGCAAATTATTTCCCATAAAATCCTTCGGTCAACTAATTAGGTTTAGGGTAGTAGGTGTTGCCCGCAATCTTGGAGACTATCTGACTTATCTGCTGCTTACATGGTCGGGTGTTGATCCTAAATTGGTAATGTTTCCGTTTAAGGCTTGGCAAATTGGACAATTTCGGCAGTAGTAGATACCATTTTTAATTGGCTGTTTCTTGCAAGTGTCTTGCTTGGGTGTTAGCTCCTACGGAATGAAGGGTTGAATAAGCATTTTCAAGCTCTTGCCTAGCTTCAGGCATCGTAGCAATGTCGAAGAAGATTTGTCAATCATTTGCAGCTCCAATAGGGATTGTTGACATTTCACAATGGCCACTAAATAAAGGTAGAGGCTAAGGTCAACATTCCATGAAAATTATATCTAGTTGCAATAGAACGAAAATGCTTGAACTAGGCGAATGTGTTCTCTACAAGGTACTTGTATTTATAAAGGTACCAATCGAACTTCTGATTCTCCTTTTTGCATTTCTCTTTCTGGGAATAATGAGTATGGAATCGGCTTTCTTAATTTTTTCCTTAGGGGTCGCCGTTATACTCTCTATCGACAATAATGAACTCACTAGATGGAGATAGCCGATTCCTCTGAAAAAGCTGCACCTCTGCTGTGTTAGCAAGCCTTGATAATACTACCATGGATAAACTTCCACTCCAAGTTCGGGGCTGTAACAGTCCTGTTAAAAATAGTGTGCAACTTTCCCGGTCTTGACCAAATCGTTGAACCTTTTGTAAATCGTATTCCAAGGACCAAACTCTTAGGCTTGATAGACTCAGTACTCAGCATGATAGGTTAAGCAACCAGTGTTGATCTGTAAGCATTAATGGGCGCATGGCAAACTCGTAGATGATTTTTTGGCGAAAACAATAATCCGGTTGGCTTCTGTTTTCAAGTATTTAGACTAAAGCCTCAACACTCCTTAATAGTTTTTGGCGTTTTCTTAATAAACTTCATTCGCCACATGTTACTTTTCTAACCCCATTTAACCTATTTAAACGCTGATAAATACTATCCGAACCTCTGTATTTACTTTGGATTGGGAAAGTATAAGAGTCAACTTGTTACTTCTTTTGAGCAATGTAATGTATGTTTACTTTAATGTCCGGGTCGGTTTTTTTGTTCTTCTGTCGGCAGGTAAATCGAAAACCGAGGATTCTTGGAACATCTCTTTTAAATCTGTAATTAGTTTTGGTTTTTGATTATGGGAAACACCCTTAAGGTGAATTGTTTAAGATCCATTATTTTCGTAGAAATCGGGATGCAAAAAGGAGAATCAGAAGTTCGATTGGTACCTTTATAA
>DTRI01000158.1 GCA_012966015.1 Flavobacteriales bacterium
TCGGCAGATAAGTATGGGCATACAAGGACATAGATAAACCCGCAATATTTGAATTTGCCAACGCTTGTATAACAACTACGGCCCCCCAAAAGTCCATGCCGCCGCCGCCGTATTCTTCAGGGAAAGAAACACCTAGGAAGCCCTTTTCTCCCATTTTCTTGAAAATGCTCTTTTCGCAGTGTTCATTCTTCTCCCATTCCTCTACGTATGGGATAATTTCTTTTTCGCAAAATTTGGTAATGGATTGCCTCAGCAATTCATGTTCTTCAGTAAATGGATTTGTAGACATTATGGTAGGGTTTATCGTTAAAAATGCTCTGCATGCAGAGTAAAATTACAAAGAAATACCGAGCAAATGAAATATTAAACTTCCAATTCCAACCTCAATAGATGGCTGGAGAAGTTCTTGCCCAACGTGTCCATTCTCAAGCTTCTGGAGCCACCGCCATCAAGTGCAGCATGACAAACAAAGTTGAGTGCTTCAATTGAACCCCATTCGTATCGGATCACCTCGCCTTTAATCAATCCTTTAAAATGATCTTTCACTACCTCAGCTGTTAGATGTTGTACCAGCGTTTCATAATCTTGAGAGGAATTGGCCATTACCCCAATATTGCAGAGGTCATTTTTGTCTCCCGATCGGGCAGAGGCAATATCTATAAGTTTAATCTTTCCCATGTTAGGATGTAAATATTTCCACTTTTTCATCAACCATTTCTCTATCTACCAATGTTGGCCAGAGGCTTAACAGCGCCTTGTTCATTTTTCCCCATCCAGGCATACTGATGGCCCCAGGTGGCCCATTTAGCCCAAGGCACACAATAGACTGCATTGCCATTTTTCCCGCTTTAGGATCCACGTGCTTGATGGCGAGCCGTACGCCCAATTCGTTTACATCGTCCAGCTTGTCAGATGCAGGTGAAGGGGCAGCATCTTCATGAATTCCATTTAATCCTATTATTCTGTGGTTGGAGCTTTCGATTTTTATAGGAAGCTTTGCCCAGATTTGTTCCACAGCCTCAATGAACTTTTTAGCTTTTAGATGTGCATATGGCCATGAAAAGAAGAAGAACTGCTCAGTGATAAATCCCTCCATGAGCCCAATGGTCATCTTGAGTTTTTCCGGACGGGCTTTGCCTTGGGCTCCTGAAAAGCTGACTTTATTGGGTTCAAGATCTTCGATATTTACAGCAGTTAAATCAACTGTCACATCAGGGGTGAGGTAGTTTGCGGGATCATGAATTTCATAAACCAATTGCTCCCTCAAGGTGTTTCTCGACATCTTTCCACCCTGGCTTTCTAATTTGCTGAATACGGCAGACCCATCTTCAGAAACCTCAGCGATGGGATAACCCAGGTTGCTAAGTGGATAGTCCATGGGCCATTCAGCATAAGAATTACCTCCTGATGCCTGGCCTCCGCATTCCAGTAAGTGCCCAACGGATATTCCGCAGGCCATTTTATCGAGATCTTTTTCCAAATCCCAGCCAAAATGATGTGCCAATACGCCCAGCGTGAGACAGGGGTCTGCCACCCTGCCTGCTAGAATAATATCCGCACCTTCATCCAGCGCTTCCTTTATGCTCTTTGAGCCGATATACACATTGGCGTGAGTAGGGGGGTATTCGTTCTCCCTAAACGGTTGGGCAGTATCCATATTGGACAATTCATTACCGCTTTCGAGAACTTCTTTGAGCTTAGGCAGAAAGTCATCACCGGTAATCGCGGCTATTTTTACTCCGGTTATTCCCTGTTGATTCATTATCGCTGCAACTCTCTTGGCCGCATTCACCGGGTTGAGCCCCCCGGAGTTGGAGACTATTTTGATTCCGTTTTTGAAGGCGAGTGGAAATAGGGTAGTGGCATTGAACTCGATATCCCTGGGATAACCGAGCTTAGGATCTTTCATCTTGTCCTTTTGGAGAATAGACATGGTCAGCTCGGCGAGCGCATCATTGACAATGTAATCGCATGCTTTTTCTTTTGCGATTGCAATAGCTGCCGCGGGGCTGTCACCATAAAAGCCCTGTCCTCCTGCTATTCTAACTGTTTCTGCTGGCATAATCTATTTCATTACACATTCCAGGCGGTCATTGTGATGGTCAACGTCATAGTGAATTTACGCTCCTGTCCAGTTGGGCTTTCGCTTTTCTTTAAATGCCGAAATTCCTTCCCTGGCATCATCCGATTTAATTACGTCGTAAAGCATCTTTTGAAGGTACTTGTGCTTCTCGTCCGATTTGATTGATCTGAGCGCATCAAATGCTTCCAATCCTTTGCGAATCGCTGTAGGGGAGTTGCCCTTTATAGTATTCAAAAGCTCCTCCAAATTTGCATCTAGCTTTTCTGAGGTTGTGACTTTCGTAACCAGCCCACATTCATTGGCTTCCTCAACATTCAATGTGCCTCCCGTCATACACAAGTCCAATACCTTTCGGGGAGACATCACATTCAGCAGGCTCTCCATTACCTGCATGGGCCAAATGCCTCTTTTAACTTCCGGTAATGCGAAGGATGCATTTTCTGATGCAATAACGTGTGTACAACCCCCAATGAGTAAAAAAGCACCGGCAAAAGCGGGCGCATTAATTTTAGCTATGCATGGCTTGTGAACCTGTAAGAAGAGTTCACCGATAATCACTTCTGTTTCTGGTTTTGGTATCGTCGAATTCGATTCTTCTTGTGCCTCGCCAGAAAATGCCTTCAGGTCAGCACCGGCACAGAACACATCACCATTGGCTCCAAACACCACTGCCCAAATTCCATTGTTGTGATGCGCGTATGACATTGCGTAGGCAATCTCATTCACCATCACTGGGTTCATGGCGTTTTTCTTTTCAGGCCTGTTTAGTACAATTTCAAGTACATGATCCTTTTCATTTACCTCCAAATGGGCAAATACCTGATCGGAAAAGTTGGTTATTTCTTCTTTAGAATATACCATGCTTACATTCTAAAAACTCCGTATTCATTGTTTCCATCGAAGGGCGCATTATAAATTGCACTCAATCCCATGCCCAGGTGATGTCTTGTTTGGCGAGGGTCTATTACGCCATCATCCCACAATTGCCCCGTTGCGTAAAAAGCGTTTGATTGCTCATCAACTTGTTCTGCCAGAGCGGCGGCATCTTTCTCAATGTCCTTTAGGTCAGCTTTTCCGGTTTTTACTTTTAGCATTTGCATCACACCTGCCAGCTGTTGCGCTCCCATCACTGCAATCTTAGAGTTGGGCCAGGAAAATAGAAATCTGGGTTCAAAAGCCCTTCCGCACATGGCATAGTTGCCTGCACCATAGGAAGCACCAATTATTACGGTAAGGGCCGGAACGCCACTATTAGAAACTGCATTGATCATTTTCGCGCCATCTTTAATTATACCGCCTTGCTCGTATTTTTTACCCACCATAAAACCAGTTATGTTTTGAAGGAAGATAAGCGGTGTCTTGCTCCGATTGCACAGCTGAATAAAATGGGCGCCTTTGTTTGCTGCCTCTGATACGCTGAGAGTCTCAATGGTCTGTTGTTCGTAAATTGAGCTAGGTAAATCTCTATTCTTAACATCAGTTATTAAATGAGC
>DTRI01000159.1 GCA_012966015.1 Flavobacteriales bacterium
CGGCTGAACCGCAATGTTTGTTTAATACACCAAATTAGGCATTTTCACTTCAACCGCCATTACTGATAGCCATTGTTGGGCAACGTTACCACTTAGAGAGTTTGGTATAACCACTCAGGTACTCTTCGCCGCCCACAGAAAATAATGAGAAGAGAGAATCATTCTTAGCCCAAAACTTTTCAGTGTAAGAAGCAGTTATAGTTGAGTCCTTAAGCCTTGAAACCAGAGAGTCCTGATCTATAATGTTACACAACAAAGCTCCTGGATCTAGATATTCTTTTTTGTTTCCATCGTTATAATGCTTGATGAAGTCTCTAAATACATTTTTTGTTTTCTGGTCTCTGTAGATCCAGAATGCACTGGCTTCATCACAGCTGACATCAAGGTTAGCAATTGAGTCAGAGTTGAGGAAAATTAAAAAAGAACAACTTCGCACTGAATCTGAACATGTATCATATTCTCGGACATACACTTGTGCAATATTCGCTTTTTGAATGTTCTGGGCAATACATGCCATACAGCTTGAGAATACTACAGCAAGGATATTCAATCTTATGATTACGTAGTGAGAAAACATATAGATAGTAACTGATCGCGCAAACCTAATGTTGCCCAATGTCGGGCAACGGTGGCGTCCACCCTCAATCGAGTTTCATCACCATCGCTTTCTTCATCATTGTTTCACAAATTCTCCAGTTCCAATTGTTTCTCCACCGGCTGATTTAACCAGATAGTAATATACCCCATTGGTATAATTCTCCAGGTCAATCGTCTTGGCCTTCTCCTTAGAGTCTAACGAAAGAACAAGCTGTCCGTTTGTGTTGTAGATGGTGATTTTACGCTTTTGAGTATTCTCGAATTCAAAGGTTAGCTCATTGATTACGGGATTCGGATAAACAACAAAATCAACGGTTTCTTGTTCAGTTTCCTTAACAATGGTTGTACTCACATTCGTGAGAATGGTTCCATTTCTCCCCACAGCAAGGGCAACGTTTGAACTGGAGACATACACGCCTTGCATGATATCGGGAGTAATGCTGTCAATGGTCCAGGTAGCACCCCCATCAACAGTTGACAGGATCTTTCCTTCCACAGAGGCATCCCGGCCCACGGTATACCCAACATTATCATCCACAAAGGCGATCGCGTAAAGCTGGCTTGTCACTCCTGAAGTTTGCTGGGTCCATGTATTACCGCCATCAGTCGTTTTGCCAATTAGGCCAGATACGTTCACTACATAGCCGATATCATGGCTTGTAAAGTGGATCGCGGTTAAGCCGCCAAAGAACACGGAGAGGTTCAGGTCGAAGAAGGAAGACCCTCCATTTGTTGTCTTGAAAATTCCAGCCATGCCAACTACAAATCCAGTATCTGCAGAGTGGAAGTACACATCCGCTAAATTAAAAGAGGGAACCGTGGTTTTCCAGATCCAGGTGGTACCACCATTTATTGTTTTAATTACATCCCCTCCGTCACCTATGGCATACCCAAGATCGCTATTCAAGAAATAGGCACCAGCTACGTGCTGTGTTAGGGGGACGTTTTGCTCCACCCAGGTATTACCTGCATCTGTCGTTTTTAGAATGGTAGGGGTGTTGTTAATAGCATTACCACCCACCGCGTAGCCGGTATCCGCACTTGTAAAATCAATATCATCCATGTACTCAGTGGTGCCTGAAGCCAGGGAATCCCATGTGGCACCCCCATCTGTTGTTTTCTTGATCACCCCAAAAGTGGCTACCAAATACCCTGTATTGTCATCGGTAAATTCAATATCCGTTATCCACTGACTCGTTCCGGAAGGTATGCTCGACCATTGTGCACGTATACTACTCGAGTAGGTGAATGATCCAATGAAGATTAATGCTATTGTCCATTTATTCATGATAAAGAGGTTTTATTGTTATTGAATTACAAGTTGTCTGCTGAATGTAACGTCCTTAGTTGTTAGCTGTAGATTGTAAATTCCTGCTTGGAACTCACTTAGGTCTATGGGTTTTTCAAATTTCATTTGCACTGGAAATGGATCAATTCCTCCCATATCTCTTTCGATTATCAGTGTGCTAATTATTTTGCTCAAATTTTCTGGTTGTTTTAAATGTGCCCCAACGGTAAGGCTATAAGCAGTGGGGTATAATAGGGCACTTCTCTTCGGCTGAACCGCGATATTTGTTTAATACCCTAAGTTAGGCATTTCTACTTCAACCGCCATTACCAATAGCCATTGTCGGGCGACGTTTTTCTTTTTCCTTTTATATCAGGCAGTTTTAAGGTCATTCCTTGACCTAAAGCCAGCCCGTCTAAATGCCCAGATGCTTTATTATCGGTTGTTTTTATGTGCAAGTGCATGTTGGTCGTGTGGTGTGTGAAGATAGCGTGATGACTATTGGAGTAGAAACCGAGAATTTTAACGTCTTGGTCAGTCAGTATTCCGCGAAGTCCTGAGGTGATATGTTTCTCGTGTGAGTGGTCGGTGTCTCCTTTTTCCCAGTCAATTACGTGCCAGTCAATTGATTTTGCAATTCCTTCAATCAAGAAAGGGAATGGCTCGGCAGTGTTGATGCCTTTTGCTTTGGCAGTTTGCTCAATGTGCTTTTCCAAGTCCTCATAGGTTGAAACATTGTCGGGAATATTAAAGGATGTCCATTTGTCAACGGAGGCGTAAACCAACAAAGTCGCTTTGTGATTTATGGAATTGCTGATTGTCAGCTTTTGGTCCTTCACTGATGAGATAAACGGCTTGCTGTCAAGAATGAGGATTTCACCTTTCAAATTCTCTACTGCTCCAAGAGCGTAGAAGTGTTCGGTTTCCTGAAAGTGTGTTAAGTCAGCCTGAGAGGAAATGTCTCCCTTATGCATAATGTTTTTCAATGCTCCTTTATACTCCACTTTGAAAGTATCGCCTATGTCCAGGGTTGCTGCACAAGAGAATGCGGAAAAGATTGTCAGTGTCAGAGTGATGTGCTTCATGAGTGTATCGAGATGTGCTGAGTTGATGTATCTCCTGCAGGTGTATTCGCTGTCTCCGTTCTTCCTCTCAACCACATGAAATTCAAATAATGGTATGTGTTATGTACCTTAAGCGAGATTTTTATCGGACAATTACCTTCTTGGTAGTGCGGTTCCCTTCTGCAGTGGTTATGCTTAGAAACAACACTCCTTCTGGTAAAGACGTTAAGGTAAGCTGCCCGTTGGAAGGAACAGATTCATAACTCAAAACTTTTTCACCAAGTAGATTAACCAATTCCAAAAGGATTGGCTCATTGACATCCAATTGAATTGTTATTTCGCCGATGCTTGGATTAGGAAACACGGATATTTCGTGACTTGATATGTTTGTCTCAATTTCGGTTACGGTAGAATCAAAAACCACAAATTGCCCCATCATGCCACCGTCTTCATGAACAAGCATATGGCAATGGTACATGTAAGGTACAGTATCATTGGAAAAATTTTCAAATTTTGCAATAAACCGCACTGTTTCCTGAGGCTTTACGAGGACAACATCTTTCCGCCCTTGCTCATTGGCAGGCGGGGTGCTTCCGTCCCTGTCCAAAATATAAAACTGAAG
>DTRI01000160.1 GCA_012966015.1 Flavobacteriales bacterium
GTAGATATATATCTGAATGACGCTGTTTTTGTTAGGGGATCTGATGGTAATGTTGGAATTGGAACGACCTCCCCTTCGTACAAACTTCACATTGTACCAGGCGATGATGCCATAGGAATCTATATAGATCATAATAAAACTACTACAGGAACTGTTTATGGAATGAATATTGACATAGATAATACATACACTGGTTCAGCTACTACCTATGCTGGATATTATGATGCATATAAGAACGGGGCGACGAACAGCTCTGTATATGGGCTCAGAAGTAGAGGCGGCGATTACCAAACCGGTATTGGCACAAGATATGCTTATGGGGTATACGGCTACGCCTATACGAGTAGTCTCAATGGTACAACCAGCAGTTATGGCTTGTATGGGGTTCAAGTTGGTAACGCGGACAATGAATACGGTGTTTACTACTCAGGTAACCTGGGAGGCAGCGGAACAAAAAGCGCAATTGTTAGAACACCTGATGGCCCGAAGCACGTTTATTGCCAGGAGTCTCCCGGCAACTGGTTTGAAGATTTTGGGAAAGGAACCATACAGGGTGGGCAGGCCACCATTACTCTTCCCGTTGACTTTCAGGAAACGGTAACCATTAGTAGTCAGCACCGTATGAAAGTATTTGTCACTCCTAATGCAAAATTTGGCGAGTGGTGGGTTGAAAAAAACGGAACATCGTTTACACTCTTTGCGCCTAACGCGGCAAATGGTGCCGAATTTGATTTTCGGGTGGTAGCCAAGCGACAGGGTTATGAAGACACAAGGCTTGCACCAGCAGCTGGAGCCTGGACAGATTCCTTCATATACCCAAATGTTGAGGATATACCTGAAGAATACAGGGAGGAATGGCTGAGATTGAAAAATGGAGAACCAGATGATGAAGGGGAAGAAAACAATTAATCATACACACGCAGCATGAGAAGTTTCATAAAAATTTCGTCATTATCATTGATTCTTGTGTTTGGAACTCTGGGAACCGCATTCTCCCAAAGCGTGGGACTGAACAACCCAACACCGGATGCATCATCCATACTCGATCTAACGGCAACGGACCGTGGCCTGCTCGTACCCAGGATGACCACCACCCAAAGAACTACAAGCATTGCCTCGCCCGCCACAGGGCTGTTGGTGTATGACACGGACCTCGAGGCATTTTATTTCCACGATGGAACTGATTGGAAAGCCGTAGGATCAGCCAGCGCTGACGGAAATGGAATTTATGATGGCTCTGGCTCACTAGTTGGCGCCACGGTGGTTACACAAGGAGCTAACACACTGGAATTCACATCCACTGTAACAGATGGGTTTAGTGTGGATGGTCAAACTTTTTCTGTAGATGCTGCCAAAAATCGTGTGGGTATCGGCACTAACAGCCCGGAAACAACATTAGATGTTGCAGGAATTATCAAATCAGGCCAGGACGGTGTAGACGGAGAAATTCAATTATACTCCGAGCAAGGTGCACCTGACTTTCTATACATCATAAGCCCAAATGCCGCTGCAACTCAGGATGTATCCCTAGTACTTCCTCCGGATGAAGGAAACGCCAGTGAGTTCTTACAAACCGATGGCTCAGGAAACCTGATCTGGGCTGCACCTGCTGCCGCAACAAATGCCTTTGCAACAGCCGCCAATGTAACGTCAAATTCACCGGGGGATTTCACCAACGATGACTTTGTGTTTGGGTCACCTTTCCTTGACGATGATACGGATCCCAACCACGATAACCGCATGCTCTTTGATAAAAGCAAGGGAGCATTCAGAGCAGGTGGTGTTACTACTACCCTTTGGAATGACGCAAACCGGGGGAACTTCTCATTTGCCGGGGGTTTTAACAATACTGCTACAGGAACTTATTCAACGGCATTTGGAACAATTTCTGATGTTAATGGTTCAAACGCATTTGGTGCTGGCGATAATATTTATATCTCGTCTGCCGGCACGGCTGCCTTTGGTTTTGGCTGGAACAATACCGCTACAGGAATCGCAGCAGGCGTATTCGGTATGAATGCTAGTGCCGGGGGTAATAGATCTTTCGCTATGGGTGAGTATGTCGAAACTACGGTAAACAATGCTTTTGCACTGGGTAAAGGAGTGAGTAATGCCGCCAGAATTTCAAACAACATTACTAATTCAATGATGATTGGTTTTAACTCAGATATATCAACCTTGTATATTGGTACAGCCAGCGGTGCCGGAACGATTGGCCGGGTTGGTGTGGGTACTACCTCTCCTTCAACAACATTAGAAGTTCAGCATAATTCTGCAAGCACTACGCCATTACTCGAATTAGAACAAGCTAATGCAACAGGTGATGCCTCCATGTTAATACAAAATACTACACAAGCATTTACCCTCGGAATTGATGATGATGACAGCGATAAGTTCAAAATATCTGACAACACGTCATTAGGCACAAATGATCGTCTTACTATTGATGGGTCAGGTAATGTAGGCATTGGAACCGCATCGCCAACTACGGCTCTTGATGTAGAGTTTGCTTTAGGTGCAAATGCAGGAATTGATATTAATAATGCCGACCCCGGAATTTTTGATCCCAGGTTACGCTTTCAGATTGACGGCACCAGCGTATGGGCTATGGGCGCTGATGATTCTGATGCCGATAAATTTAAAATTGCCACTGGAGGTAATATTGGAGCAGGAGCGGTAATCACTATTGACGGATCAAACTCCTTTGTGGGTATTGGTACTACAAGCCCGGCAACAACATTAGATGTAGCAGGAACCGCCCAAATGACGGGCTTCAAGTTAACAACAGCCCCAACAACTGGATACATATTATCCTCCGATGCAGCAGGGGTAGGCACCTGGGCAGACCCCGCAACTTTGCCGGGTGGCAACTGGACCAAGAGTGGAAACTTTGTTTACAATACAGCGGATAGCATTGGAGTTGGAACGTCAACACCGGAAAAAAAATTGGAAGTTGATGGAGACATCAAGCAGAGAAATACACAGAATCACACCATGACCCGAACCATGCCAACGGTAGTCAGCGACTATGTAGAAATAGGAAACATTGTGTTCGCCAGTACCTCAGGCGGTGCCTACGGAGGCAACCTCTGGGTAAGTGTTAGTATGGGATATTCTTGGCCAGTTCTCAAATCTTATATTATTCCAATCGCCTATAACCAAACCGGTAGTGCATGGCACACTGCTATTCCCAATAGCGTCTCCCACTATGCCAATCAAACCAATGCTGATTTTGATCTGGAAATCATGGTATCCAGTGCAACGGCCTTTTTCCGTCTTCGCCGAACTGCAGGAGCGAGTGCTTTGAATGCATTCGTAACTATTCGGCATGACGGCGGAACGGCTGACGTATTCAATTCCACTGAGGCGACGGGTACAGCTTCGGCTCCTACGCAACAATTTACAGGCACGGCTATAACTACAGTGGGCGTGGGAAATTCGTCGAGCAATGTAGGAATTGGCGCACTTACTCCTTCAGCTAATCTACATGTAAAATCTTCAAGTGCAGGTGAAATTTTTAAACTTGAAAGCACAGAATCTGGC